>JAEYTM010000093.1 GCA_023434015.1 Pseudomonadota bacterium
GGCCCTGGCCGCGCGCAGGTCCGGCCGCGGCTGGCCGACCAGGATGACGGCCTGGGCGGTCAGGGCGGCAGATGCCCCCGCGACCAGGGCGACCAGCGCGAACCTCAGGCTGTCGGACAAGGGCGTCTTCCCGTCGGCGGCTGTCGTCAGCCTTGCTGGGCCGGAGATTAGGTCGCGGGGGTTTGCAAGCGATGAACGCTGCGCGTCAGGCCAGGCCCAGCTTCTCGGGCCGGACCTGAGCACGCCTGGCCGGCGCCTCCTCCATGATCGCTGCTCGCTCGGCCTCGCTGAGGCGCGACCAGCCGGCCACCTCCGCCAGGGTCCGGAAGCATCCCAGGCACAGGCCGCTCTCGCCGTCGATGACGCAGACCTTGATGCAGGGCGTGCGGATGGGCGTGGGCGGCCGGGCGGGGGGGACAGGCGGGCTGGGCATTCCGCTTGGTGCGAGATTGGCACAAACATTACAAGTTGTTTATAGATTAGCGGTAATGTGCGAGCATTATTGCCAATAATTAATCCACAAGTACCGATTATTGCCGGCATTTAATTTGAGATGGCCGGTTCCGGCGGTCAGTTTCTCCTCAGTAACGGGCACAGGAGAAACGCCATGAAATTCGCCGCACTCGCCATCGCTGCCGCCGGCCTGCTCAGCGCGGGTTCCGCCGCCGCCGCGGTTTCGGATGTGGACTACCTGAGGGCCAACCGTTGCAAGGGCCTCGCCGCTGGCCTCGGCGCCGAGACGGCCGGCCTCGACGCCTTCATCAAGGTCGAGGGTCGCACCCGCCATCCGATGATCCAGCAGCGGGCCCAGGACGAGTTCGCCAAGGCCCGACGGGCCGGCGCCCGCACCGATGGCCGCGAACGCCTGACGGCGGAACTCAGCGGTCCCTGCTCGGCCTACACTGCCGCCGCCAAGGACACGCCGGCCGCCCGCTGATCCGTTTTCTGCTGTCGCCACCTTGAGCGCGCCGGGTCGCCGGCCGGCGCGCTTTTTCTTGCGCGGGATTGCGGCGGAACCCACCTTCGCCGTAGGGCTTTCCAGTCGGCGCACCAAATGGGCGCGGTCCTCCGTGAAGGGGCAAGATGACGGTCCTCAGAACCGGCGAGACCTACTGGCGCCGGGCGCGCGCCGATCGCGCGGCGTTCCTGATCGACACCGAAGCCTATTTCGCGGCGGTGTTCGACGCGGTCCACAAGGCGCGCCGGTCGATCCTGCTGCTGGGTTGGGGCTTCGATCCACGCACGCGCCTGTTCCCGGACGGCTATGACGGTCCGGACGATCCAGACGAAGTCGGCCGCATTCTGGTGGAACTGGCCTGCGCCAAGCCGGAGCTCGACGTGCGGCTGCTGATCTGGAAGTCGGCCCTGCCGATCAGCGCCAGCCAGGAGTTCTTTCCCCACAAGGCGCGCAAGTTCTTTCACGATACGCCGGTCAAGTTCCGGCTCGACGACCAGGTGCCGTTCGGGGCCTGCCACCATCAGAAGGTGCTGGTGATCGACGACCGCCTGGCCTTCTGCGGCGGCGGCGACATCGCAGTGGATCGCTGGGACACGCCGGGCCATCTCGACGATGACCTGCGCCGGATCATGCCCGGGCAGGACTGCCATGCGCCGCGCCACGAGGTCATGATGATGGTCGACGGGCCGGCGGCCGCGGCCCTCGGCGACCTGGCCCGCGAGCGATGGCGTCGGTCGGCGGACGAGGTCGTGCCGCCGCCCCCCGACGCCGGCGGGGATCCCTGGCCCGACCACGTGCCGCCGCATCTTCGCGCGGTGGACGTCGCCATCGCCCGCACCGAGCCGGACTGGAAGCATGGGCCGATGGTCGATGAGGTGGTGCAGCTCACCCTGGCCTCGATCGCCGAGGCGAAGGACGTCATCTATCTGGAGAACCAGTATTTCACCTCGCCGCTGATCGCCGAGGCCCTGGCCGCCCGCCTGGCCGAGCCGGACGGGCCGGAGGTGGTGCTGATCTCCACCGGCATGGCGCCCAGCTGGTTCGACCGGCTGACCATGGACCGCGCCCGCGGGGCGATGATCTGGCGGCTGCGGCTGGCCGACGTCTTCGGGCGCTTCCGGGCCTACTACCCCACTACCTCCAAAGGCGAGATCATCATCGTCCATTCGAAGGTGAGCGTGTTCGACGACCGGCTGGCGCGCGTCGGCTCGGCCAATCTCAACAACCGCTCGACAGGCTTCGACACCGAGTGCGAACTGGCCGTGGTGGGCGAGGACCCGACGTCGCGGCTCGCGATCCAGGCGTTCCGCGACCGGCTGGTCGGTCACTTCATCGGTTACACCGGCGATGCGGTGGGCAAGGCGCGGGCCGACCATGGCGGGCTGGTCGGCGCCCTGGACGTGCTGAACCGCGAGGGGCGCCTGACGCCGATCGTGCCGCCCAGGATGAGCCGGTTCGACAAGTTCGTGGCCGCCTATCACGTTGGCGACCCGTCGGGCACGGCCGACGCGTGGCGTCTGGGCCGGCGGCGCGACCGCCTGTTCCGGCAGGCGCGGGCGATCGCCGACGCCGGGGGCGTGAACGCCGGTTAGGGGGTTTCTGCGGGTCGCACGTCGAAGTCCATCACCAGCGGCAGGTGGTCGGAGGCGACGCGCGCCAGGGCGTCGTATGGCGCGAAGACGTCCTTAACGACGATCTCCGGGCTGACGAACAGGTGGTCGATCCGCAGCACCGGGAGCTGCGAGGGGAAGGTCGCTGTCGGCGTGGTGCGCGGCGCCAGCCGGCGGGCCGCCTCCAGCTTGGCGCTCAGCGTCCGGTAAACGACGGAGGTGCCGGTGGCGTTAAAGTCGCCGAGCAGGATTCGCGGTCCCCGCCAGCGCGGATGCTCCAGCCAGCTCGGCCCGGCCAGCCACGCGGCCTGGACCTGCTGTTCCTTGGGCACCAGTCCCAGGTGGGTGTTGATGATCTGCACGGCCTGGTCGCCGATGTCCGCCTCGATCCACAGGGCGCCGCGGGGCTCCAGCTGGGCGATGCGCGGGTGGCCGGGCAGGGGGCCGGCCTGGATCAGCCGCTCCGGATAATGGGTGAGGATGGCGTCGCCGTAGAGTTCCTCCTCCACCTCCATCGCCGCGTGAAAATGGAAGTCCATGTTCAGCCGTTTGGCCAGTTCGTGGGCCTGGTCGACGCCGCGCGTCCGCGCCCGGCCGACATCCAGTTCCTGCAGGGCGACGATATCGGGCTTCAGGCCGGCGATGACCTCGGCGACCCGTCCGACGTCGAGGCGCCGGTCGTTCCCGACGCAGCGGTGTACGTTGTAGGTCAGGATGCGGGGCATGCGGCGCGAGAAGTGCCGGGCTTCTGGGGCGAACGCAAGGCGCCGGCGCCGGGCGTTTTTGCTGACGCTTACGTTAACGTCATCTTCCCTTCGCGGCGGGCCGGGCGTAGGGTCTGGGTTATCGCCGATACGTTGATAACGAGAGCGACCAGGGAGGCCTGTCATGAACCTCGACTTCACCCCCGAAGAAAACGCCTTCCGCGACGAGGTTCGCGCCTTCATCCAGCAGAACTATCCGCCGGAACTGCGGGCGGCGCAGGATGCCGGCGAGACCCTGTCGAAGGAGCTCTACCTGTCGTGGCACAAGGTGCTGGCGAAGAAAGGGTGGGTCGCTCCCGGATGGCCGGTCGAGCACGGCGGCACCGGCTGGACGCCCACCCAGAAGTACATCTGGTCCGAGGAGCTGGCGCGGGCGGACGCCCTGCCGGTGTTGCCGTTCGGGGTCAGCATGCTGGCCCCGGTGATCTACACCTTCGGGACCGATGAGCAGAAGCAGCGCTTCCTGCCGGGCATCTACAACGGGGATGTCTGGTGGTGCCAGGGCTACTCCGAGCCGGGCGCCGGGTCGGACCTCGCCTCGCTGAAGACCCGGGCCGAGCGGGTGAAGGGCGACGACGGCAAGGAGTACTACATCGTCAACGGCCAGAAGACCTGGACGACGCTCGGCCAGTACGCCGACTGGGGCTTCTTCCTGGTCCGCACCGATCCCGACGCCAAGCCCCAGGCCGGCATCTCCTTCCTGCTGATCGACATGACCAGCCCCGGCGTCACCGTGCGCCCGATCATCACCCTGGAGGGCGGCCACGAGGTCAACGACGTCTTCCTCGACAATGTGAAGGTGCCGGTCGAGAACCGCATATTCCACGAGAACCAGGGCTGGACCTGCGCCAAGGCGCTGCTGGCGCACGAGCGCACCGGCATCGCCGGGGTGGCGCGGTCCAAGCGCGGCCTGGAAAAGCTGCGGGAGATAGCCAGGACCGAGCGTTCCGACGCTGGCGGCAGCCTGCTCGGCGACGCCTTTTTCCGCCGCAAGGTCGCGGAGCTGGAGATCGACCTCACCGCCCTGGAGTTCACCGAGCTGCGCACCCTGGCCGGGGAGAGCAGCGGCAAGGGGCCGGGCCCGGAAAGCTCGATCCTGAAGATCAAGGGCACCGAGATCCAGCAGCGGCTGCAGGAACTGGCCCTGGAGGCGGCCGGCCACTACGGCGCGCCTTTCCTTCGCGACCTCGGTCACAACGCCGGCGTCGGGCCCGACTACGCCGTCGGCGTCGCCGGCCACTACTTCAATGGCCGCAAGACCTCGATCTACGGCGGCTCCAACGAGATCCAGCGCAACATCATCGCCAAGATGGTGCTGGGTCTCTGACGGGCCGCGGTTTCGGGCAGGGATCAGTTTTCTAGAGCGGAGCCGTCAGGCGATGGATTTCAGCTTCACCGAAGAACAGTCGATGCTGCGCGATACGGTCGCGAGCTATCTGGCCGACACCTACGGCTTCGAGCAGCGCCGCGCCGCGCTCGCCGCCGAGCCGGGCTGGCGGCCTGATGTCTGGAAGGCCTTCGCCGAGGAGCTGGGAATCCTCGGCGCGCCGTTTTCCGAAGCGTTCGGCGGCTTCGGCGGCGGGGCGGTCGAGAACATGATCGTCATGGAGGAGCTCGGCAAAGCCCTGGTGGTCGAGCCCTACCTCGGCACGGTGGTGATCGGCGGCGGTTTCCTGAAGCACTCCGGTCATCCGCGGGCCGCCGAGCTGATCGGCCGGATCATCGCCGGCGAAGCGATCTTCGCCTTCGCCTGGGCCGAGCCGCAGGGGCGCTACAACGCCGCCGACCTGAAGACCACGGCCCGCAGGGAGGGCGGCGACTATGTGCTGAACGGTCAGAAGGCGGTGGTGATCGGCGCGCCCTACGCCACACACCTGATCGTCACCGCCCGCACCGATGGCGGCCAGCGGGACGCGCAGGGCGTTTCGGTCTTCCTGGTGGAAAAGGGCGCGGCCGGGGTCTCTTCGCGGGACTATCCGACGGTCGACGGCTTCCGCGCTTCCGAGGTCGTCCTGGAGAACGTTCGGGTTCCCGCCGACGCCCTGATCGGGCCGGAGGGCCAGGCCCTGCCGCTGGTGGCGAAGGTGATGGACGAGGCGATCGCGGCGACCTGCGCCGAGGCCTGCGGGGTGCTGCGCCGGCTGCATGAGGGCACGCTGGAGTTCACCCGTCAGCGCAAGCAGTTCGGCCAGCCGCTCTCCAGCTTCCAGGTGCTGCAGCACCGGATGGTCGACATGTTCATCAACCTCGAGCAGGCGATCTCCATGACCTACATGGCGACCGTGAAGCTGGGCGATCCCGATCTGGAGCGCGCCAAGGCCGCCGCGGCCGCCAAGGTTCAGGTCGGCAAGGCGTGCAAATTCGTCGGCGAGAGCGCGATCCAGCTGCACGGCGGCATGGGCATGACCGACGAGATGGCCATCGGCCACTACTTCAAGCGCGCGACCATGATCGAAAGCGCCTTTGGGTCCACCGACCATCACCTGGCCCGCTACGAGTTCCTGTCGATGGGCGAGGCGGCCTAACGCGGCCTCGCAGCGCTCGGCCGGAGCCGGCGCCCGTGCCCGCGGCGCTACAGATCGAGCGTGACGGTCGGCGGTGGTTGCGCGCCGGCCGCGACGTGGCCTAAGCCGGCGCAAATGTCCCCGCGCGACTTCGCCCTGCTGGTGCTGGTTTGCCTCGTCTGGGCGTTCAACAACATCGTCGGCAAATATGTGGTCAGCCACCTGGGCGTGCCGCCGCTGTTCTTCACTGCGGCGCGCTCGGCGGTGGTGGCGATCGCGGTGTTTCCCTGGCTGCTGCCCATGCCCCGGCCGCGCTGGCGGCTGGTGGCGGTGGCGCTGCTGATGGGGGCCGGCAATTTCGCCTTCGTCTTCGTCGGGCTGCGGACCGCCACGCCGTCGGCCGCGGCGGTGGTCAGCCAGCTGGGCGTGCCGATCACCACCCTGCTGTCGGTGCTGATGCTGGGCGAGCGCATCCGCTGGCGCCGCGGTCTAGGCATCGCCCTGACCTTCGCCGGCGCCATGGCGGTGATGTGGGATCCGGACGGCTTCGTCGTTTCGCCCGGCCTGCTGTTCATCGCCGCCGGCGCGGCCTCGGCCTCGCTGGGCGCGGTGATGATGAAGCAGATCGAGGGGGTGAAGCCGCTGCAGTTCCAGGCCTGGGTGGGGTTCGCCTCGTTCTGGCCGCTCGCCGGGCTCAGCGCCGGACTGGAGCGGGGGCAGGTCCAGGCGGCCCTGGCCGGGGGCTGGACGTTCCTCGCCTGCGTACTGTTCTCGGCCCTGGGCGCCTCGGTGCTGGCCCATACGCTCTACTACCTGCTGATCCGCCGCTATGAGGCCAACCTGATCGCGCCGTTGACGCTGATGGCGCCGCTCGCCACCATCGGCCTCGGGGTGGCGATCCTGCACGATCCGTTCGGGCCGCGGATGGCCATCGGAACGGCCGTCGCCCTGGCCGGGGTGCTGATCATCGCGCTTCGGCGCAATCAGGTCTGGCCGCTGCTGCTCTCCCTACGGAACCGTGCGCAATGAACCTCATCGAGGCGCCCTCGCCGAACTTCAATCCGCGCAGCGCGCCGCCTGACATCCTGCTGCTCCACTATACCGGCATGCGCACGGGTCAGGAGGCCATCGACCGTCTGCGCGATCCCGAGGCGCGGGTGTCATCGCACTATGTGGTCGAGGAGGACGGCCGGGTGTTTCGCCTGGTGCCGGAGGAGCGCCGCGCCTGGCACGCCGGCGTGTCGTTCTGGAAGGGCCAGCGGGACGTCAACGGCGCCTCCATCGGCATCGAAATCGTCAATCCGGGGCATGAGTTCGGCTACCGCCCGTTTCCGGAGGCGCAGGTGGCGGCCGTGATCGAGCTGGTCGCCGACATCCGCACCCGCTGGACCATCGACGACGGTAATATCGTCGGCCACTCCGACGTGGCGCCGGACCGCAAGCAGGACCCGGGCGAGCTGTTCCCCTGGAAGCGGCTGGCGCAGGCCGGCCACGGCCTGTGGGCGGAGGTTCCGCCCGCGCCGGGCGCACCGCTGGGGGAGGGCGAGCAGGGCCCCGGCGTGTTCGCTCTGCAGGCCGGCTTCACCCGCCTCGGCTACGACTGCGCCCCCTCAGGGACCTATGACGCTCACACGGCGACGGTGGTCGCCGCCTTCCAGCGCCACTGGCGGCCGGAACGGGTGGACGGCCTGGCCGACGGGGAGACGCGCGCCCGCCTTATCGCCCTGCTGCGGCTGGCGGCCTGACCGCGACGCGCCTGTCGCCATCGCAAAATGGGACGGGTTGACCCTACGGGCCTGAGCGACCACTTTCCGCGCGGACCAGATGGCCGGGCGGTCGCGGGCGCCGCAAGGCGTTCGAGGAAAGTCCGGGCTCCACGACGACATGGCGGCGGGTAACGCCCGCCGGGGGCGACCCCAGGGATAGCGCCACAGAAAGCAAACCTCCTCCCTTCGGGGCGGGAAGGGTGAAAGGGTGCGGTAAGAGCGCACCGCGTGCCTGGCAACAGGGACGGCATGGCAAGCCCCGCCAGGAGCAAGACCGAATAGGGACCGTGCGCCGGAGCGATCCGGCAGGGCCGTCGTTGGTCCAGCGGTCCGGGTAGGTCGCGAGAACCGTCCCGCGAGGGGCGGTCCAGAGGAATGACCGCCGCGTCCCGACCTTCGGGTCAGGGCGGCACAGAACCCGGCTTACAGGCCGTCTGGTCCATCACGCCTTCGAGCAGCGCTTTCGCGGCCTGACGCACGCAACCGCATTGTTCAGTGTATGTTCTGTGGATGGTTCGTGCCGGTTAACTATAACCGCCTGTGGGGTCCTCTGTTTTGGCCTTCGGAGGTCATTCAGAGTCATTGCCTCCCAATTCGTCCCATGTTAACCCAGTCATCATTCGCTAACCAATCTCGGCGCCTGGGGGCGGGAGCCGGTTCAAGGTCTGGGGCGCGTAAGGCGGGGCGACCGGGCGGCGGTCGCGGCATGGGGCTGGCCGGAGATGTTTCTCTCCACCTTCGAGAAGCAGCTGGACGCCAAGCGGCGCATCGTCGTGCCGCAGGATTTCCGCGCGCTGGTGGCCGGGCCCTTCGACGGCGTCTTCTGTTTCCCCTCCATCGAAGCCGACTGCATCGAAGGCGGCGGCAAGGCTCTGTTCGACCGCTACACCGGCGTGATCGAGGAGCTGGAGTTCGGCGACCCGCTGCGCAGCGCGCTGGAGACTTCGGTGCTCGGCGGCATGGCGCGGCTGTCCTTCGACACCGCCGGCCGCATCACCTTGCCTGAAAGCCTCTGCGAGATGTTCGGCCTCTCCGACTGGGTGGTGGTGGTCGGGCTCGGCGACCGCTTCCAGATCTGGGCGCGCGAGGCGTTCCAGGCCCACCGCGCCGCCCAGCGCGAACTCGCCCGCGAAGGCCTCGCCCAGCTTCGCGCCCAGCAGCGCAATGCGCGGATCGGGGGCGCTCAATGACCGAGGCGCCCCACGTCCCGGTGCTGATCGCCGAGGTCCTGGAAGCGCTTCAGCCTGCCCCCGGCGCGACGGTAGTGGACGGCACCTTCGGCGCCGGCGGCTACAGCCGCGCCTTCCTGAAGGCCGGCGCCAGCGTCATCGCCTTCGACCGCGACCCGACCGCCGCCCGCTTCGCCGAGGGCCTCGACGGCAGGTCCTTCCGTCTGGTGCAGGGCGTGTTCTCGGAGATGGAGGAGGTGGTCGGCGCGGCCATGGCCGATGGGATCGCCCTCGATCTCGGCGTCTCCTCGATGCAGATCGACCAGCCTGAGCGTGGCTTCTCCTTCATGCGCGACGGTCCCCTCGACATGCGCATGGGCGCGGACGGTCCGACAGCCGCGGATCTGGTCAACACCGCCGAGCCGGCGGAACTGGCGCGCATTCTCTATGTCTACGGCGAGGAGCGGCAGAGCCGCCGCGTGGCCGGCGCCATCGCGCGCCGCCGGGCCGAGCAGCCCTTCAGCCGCACCCTGGAGCTGGCCGAGTTCATCGAGAAGGCCCTCGGCGGGCGTCGGGGCGCGAAGGTTCATCCGGCCACCCGCTCGTTCCAGGCGCTGCGCATCGCGGTGAACGAGGAGCTCTCCGAGCTGGAAGCGGGCCTCGTGGCGGCCGAGCGCACTCTGAAGCCTGGCGGCCGCCTCTGCGTCGTAACCTTCCATTCGCTGGAAGACAGAATCGTCAAAAACTTCCTGACGGTGCGAGCGGGTAGAACGCCTGCGGGATCGCGCCACGCGCCGCCGGTGGAAGCCGCCGCGGCGCCGAGCTTCCAGCTGCTGTTCAACGGGGCCAGGGCGCCGTCGGACGCGGAGGTCGAGGCCAACCCCCGCGCGCGTTCGGCGAAGCTTCGGGCTGCGGTGCGCACCGCCGCGCCCGTGTGGAAGGACGCGGCATGAGCCTGCTCGATCGCAAGGTGCGCGGTTTCCGCCTGATCGACCTGGTGGCGCTCGGCCTGCTCACCGCCCTGATCCTCGGCGTCTATCTGGCCAAGACCATGGCCGGCCACGAGCGGGCCGAGATCGCCCGGGTGGAGCGCCAGATCGCGGCGGAGAAGGCCCGCATCCGCCTGCTTCAGGCGGAGGTCTCCCACCTCGAGCAGCCGGCGCGCATCGAGCAGCTCTCGTCCACCTATCTCGGCATGAAGCCGGTGAAGATCGACCGTGAGACGACCACGGAGGGCCTGGTCGACGTGGCCCGCATGCAGCCGGTGGCGGTGACCGTCCTGTCGGCGTCCGTCGCCGCGCCCGCCGCCGACGCGGCCGAACCCGTTCCGACGGCGGACGTGGCGGCCGAGACCGCGGAGATCGCCCGGTGAGCCTGGGGCAGCACGTCTTCGGCGCCTCGCCGGTCTCGCGGTGGTTCGGCGCCTCGGTCTGGCGGATCGAGCACGCCTTCGAGCGCGCCCGCGCCTCCGGCCGGGTCGAGGACGACACCCGCATCCGGATCTTCTTCATCCTCGCGCTGTTCGCCGCCGGTTTCCTCACCCTGGCGGTGGGGGCCACGCGCGCGGCCCTGTTCTCGGACGTGCATCGCGGCGGGCTTATCGCGCCGCTGGGCGCCTCGCGCGCCGACATCGTCGACCGCAACGGCCAGATGCTGGCCGCCGACCTGCTGCACTACGGCCTCTACATCGACCCGCGGGAGATCTGGGAGCCGGCCGAAACCCGTCGTGCGCTGCTGAGCGCCCTGCCGCACCTGGCCCCCGAGCGGCTGGAACGGGCTCTGCGCGCGCCGCGCCGGACCTTCCTGATCGGCGGCCTCACGCCTGAGGCGCGCGCCAAGGTCCACGATTTCGGCCTGCCGGGCGTCAGTTTCGAGCCCGAGCAACGGCGCGTCTATCCGCTGGATTCCACCGGCGCCCACATCATCGGTTTCGCCGATTCCGGCGGCGAGGGCCTCACCGGCGCCGAGGCGGCGCTGAACGAGGAAATCCGCGCCGGCGCCGCCGACCACAAGGCTGTGCCGCTGTCCATCGACCTGCGCGTCCAGGCCGCGCTGGAGGACGAGCTCTACAAGGCGACGGCGGAATTCATGCCGAAGGGCGCGGTGGGCATCGTCACCAACGTCCACACCGGGGAAATCCTCGGCATGGCCAGCTACCCGACGTTCAATCCGAACAACCCGGGCGCGGCCGACCCCGACGCGACGCTCAACCGCGCGGCGGCCTCGGTGTTCGAGATGGGCTCCACCTTCAAGGCCTTCACCGTGGCCATCGGACTGGACGTTGGCGTCGCCACGCCCAGTTCCACCTTCGATGCGCGGGTCCCGTACAAGATGGGCTACCGGACCATCCAGGACTACCACGCGGCCCGGAAGATCCTGACCCTGGTGGAGGTGTTCCAGCACTCCTCCAACATCGGCACCGCCAAGCTGGCCGAGTCCATCGGCCCGCAGCGGCTCAGCCGCTACTTCACCGCCCTCGGCCTCACCTCGACGGCCAAGGTCGAGCTGGTGGAATCCGCCCGGCCGTTGACGCCCCGGAAATGGGACATGGACGCCGTCGCCTCCACGTCCTTTGGCCACGGGATCAACGTCAGCCCGCTGGCCCTGTCCCAGGCCATGGGCGCCCTGCTGAACGGCGGCACCCTCGTCCCGCTGACCATCCGCAAGATGGAGCCCGGGGTACGCCCCGAAGGCCGCCGCGCGGTTTCGGAACAGACCTCGCTGCAGATGCTGCAGATCATGCGGGCCAACGTCACCGGCGGGTCGGGCGGCAAGTCCGACGTTCCGGGGCTCTCCGTGGGCGGCAAGACCGGCACCGGCGAGAAATACGATCCGGCGATCCGCGCCTACAGCCGCAAGAAGCAGGTCTCCTCCTTCGCCGCCGTCTTCCCGACCGACGGTCCGGCCGAGGCCGACCGCTACTTCGTCCTGATCCTGATGGACGAGCCGCAGCCCAGTGCGAACACCTACGGCTATGCGACCGGCGGCTGGGTCGCCGCGCCCGCCACAGGGCGGGTGATCGAGCGGATCGCCCCCTTCCTGGGCGTGCGGCGCAAGAACGACGTCCTGACCCTCGCCGCCGCGCCGCCTTCGCCGGGGGAGGCGCAATGAGCCGGCGCCTTTCGGACCTAGTGAAGCGCGACCTCGCCGTCGATCCGCAGATCACCGGCGTCACCGCCGACAGCCGCAAGGTCCGGCCGGGCTTTCTGTTCGCCGCCCTGCCGGGCTCGAAGGTCGACGGCAAGACCTTCGCGGCCCGCGCGGTCGAGGCCGGGGCCATCGCCGTGATCGCGTCCAGCGACCTGGGCCTCGCCGTCCCGACCATCGTGGCCTCCGACCCGCGCCGCGCCTACGCCCTGGCCGCGGCCGAGTTCTGGGGCGTGCAGCCGCAGACCTGCGTCGCGGTGACCGGCACCAACGGCAAGACTTCGGTCGCCGGGTTCTGCCGCCAGCTCTTCGCCCATGCCGGGCTGAAGGCCGCCAGCATGGGCACCCTGGGCGTGCGGATCAGCGCGCCGGGCGCGGCCGACCGGCAACTCACCCCGCCGGGCCTGACCACGCCGGACGCCGCTGACGTCGCCGAGATGCTGGCGCGCCTCGCGGCCGAGGGCGTCACCCATTTCGCCATGGAGGCCTCCTCGCACGGCGTCGACCAGCGGCGCCTGGACGGCGTGAGGCTGAAGGCCGCCGGCTTCCTCAATCTCACCCAGGACCACCTGGACTACCACGGCACCATGGGCGTCTACCGGGCGGCCAAGCTGCGGCTGTTCGAGACCCTGCTTCCACGCGGCGGGACCGCCGTGCTGAACGCGGACTCTGACGCTTTTCCGGCCTTCGCCGCCGCGGCGGTGAGCGCCGGCCAGAGCATCCTCAGCGTCGGCGAGGCGGGCCAGGGCCTGACTCTGGTCGAGCGCGCCCTGCTGCCGGACGGCCAGCGGCTGGTGATCGAGGCGCAGGGCGAGCGCCACACCCTGCGCCTTCCCCTCGCCGGTGGATTCCAGGCTTCCAACGCCTTGGTGGCGGCGGGACTGTGCCTGGCGGCCGGCCTTGATCTCGCTCAGGTCCTGGCGGGGCTGGAGACGTTGGAAGGCGCGCCCGGTCGGCTGCAGCGGGTCGGCGCGGGCCCGCGCGGCGGCGAGGCCTATGTGGACTACGCCCACACCCCGGACGGCCTGGAGACGGTGCTGGAAGCCCTGCGCCCGCACGCCTGCGGCCGGCTGATTGTGGTGTTCGGCGCCGGCGGCGACCGGGATCGCGGCAAGCGGCCGCTGATGGGCGGCATCGCCGCCCGGCTGGCGGACGTGGCGATCGTCACCGACGACAATCCCCGCACCGAGGATCCGGCGGCGATCCGCGCCGAGGTGCTGAGCGGGGTCGGGTCCGCGAAGGCGGAGGTGCGCGAAATCGGCGACCGCCGCGAGGCGATCCGCGCCGGCGTCGCCCTGATGCAGGACGGCGACCTGCTGGTCGTCGCCGGCAAGGGGCATGAACAGGGCCAGATCGTCGGCGACGCTGTCCATCCCTTCGACGACGTGACCGAAGTCGCCGAGGCCCTGGAGCCCGTCCATGGTTGAGCCGCTCTGGACCTCGGCGGAGATCGTGGCGGCGACCGGCGGCGACCTCGCGGGCGCCCCCTTCGCCGCGACGGGCGTGTCGATCGACACCCGCACCCTGGCGCCCGGCGACCTGTTCGTGGCCCTCGGCGGCGTGCGCGACGGCCACGGCTTCGTCGAGCAGGCGATGGCCAGGGGCGCGGCCGGTGTCCTGGCTTCGCAGCCTGTCGCCGCTCCGGCGGTGAGGGTCGCAGACACCCTCGCCGCCCTCGAAGCGCTGGGCGGGGCCGCGCGGGACCGGGCGTCGCAAGCGCGCCGGGGCGCCGTCACGGGTTCGGTCGGCAAGACCAGCGTCACCCAGGCGATCATGGCCGGCCTGACCCTGGCGGGCCCGGCGCATGCCTCGGTGAAATCCTACAACAACCACATCGGCGTTCCGCTGACGCTCGCCCGGATGGCGCGCGCCGCCGAGCGGGCGGTCTTCGAGATCGGCATGAACCACGCCGATGAAATCGCGCCCCTGGCCCGCATGGTTCGCCCGCACGCCGTCGTGGTGACCACGGTCGGGCCGGTCCACGTCGAGAACTTCCCCGATGGCGAGGCGGGCGTCGCCCGCGCCAAGGCCGAGATCTTTGAGGGTCTGGAGCCGGGCGGCGTGGCGGTGCTCAACGCCGACAACATCTGGTTCGAAACGCTGCGCGCGGTCGCCCGCCGCGTCGGCGCCGAGGTCCGCACCTTCGGGACCGGGGAGGGCTGCGACGCCCGCCTGATCGACTTCCAGGCCGCCGCCGGCCACGCTCAGGTCCAGTCGCGTTTCCATGGCAAGGGCCTGGATTTCCCGATCCTGCAGACCGGCCTGCACTGGGGCCTCAACGCCATGGCCGTCCTGCTGATGCTGGAGGCGCTGGACGTCGATCTGGGGGACAGTCTCGCGGCCCTGGGCAGCTTCGAGCCGCTGGCCGGTCGGGGCGCGGAAAGGGTCGTCCGGCTGCCGGGCGGGACCTTCGTGCTGATCGACGAAAGCTACAACGCCAATCCGATCTCCATGGCCTCGGCTGTCGCCACCCTCGGCGCGCGGCCCAACGCCGGGCGACGGATCGTCGCGCTCACCGACATGCTTGAGCTGGGGGAGGAGGCCGCCGGCTTCCATGCCGCACTCGTGGAGCCCATTGAGAAGGCCGACATCGACCTCGTGTTCTGCGCCGGTCCGCTGATGAGATCGCTCTGGGACGCCCTTCCGCCGACTCGACGCGGCGGCTACGCGGAGACGGCGGCCGATCTCGCGCCGCAGGTCGCCCGCGCCGCAGCGCCCGGCGACCTGGTGATGGTGAAGGGTTCGAACGGATCGAAGGCCGGCGCTGTCGCATCAGCCCTGGCCGCGCTCGACGCCGTCCCGGGGGAGGCTGGCTGATGTTCTACTGGCTCTACGAACAGCTCTCGGGCAGCGGGCACATTCCCGCGCTGAACCTGCTGAAATATCTCACCTTCCGCACGGGCATGGCGCTGTTCACGGCCCAGCTCGTGGTGGTGCTGATGGGCTCGCGCTTCATCCGCTGGATGCAGGCCAAGCAGGGCAAGGGCCAGCCGATCCGCAAGGAAGGCATCGAGCGCCACGTCATCGAGAAGGCCGGCACCCCGACCATGGGCGGGGTGATGATCCTGGCCGGCCTGCTGGTCGGCACCCTGCTGTGGAGCGACCTGTCCAACGTCTACGTCTGGGCGGTGATGCTGGTGACGGCCGGCTACGGCGTCCTCGGCTTCCTCGACGACTACGCCAAGGTGGCCCGCCACTCGACCGACGGCATCTCCGGCAAGCTGCGCCTCCTGCTCGAGACCGCCATCGCCATGGCGGCGGTGGGCCTGATCGTCGTCTTCGCCGCCCGCCCGCCCGAGGCCCCGGACCTGCTGACCTCGGTCAGCTTCCCGATCTTCAAGCAGCTGCTGCTCGACCTGAACTGGTTCTACCTGCTGTTCGGCGCCTTCATCATCGTCGGCGCGGCCAATGCGGTGAACTTTACCGACGGGCTCGACGGCCTGGCCACCGTGCCGGTGATGATCGCCGCGGCCGCCTACGGCCTGATCGCCTACCTGGTCGGCAACTACGTCTTCGCCAACTACCTGCAGCTGCACTTCGTGCCGGGCGTCGGCGAGGTGGCGGTCTATCTCGGGGCGATGATCGGCGCCGGGCTCGGCTTCCTCTGGTACAACGCCCCGCCGGCCAAGATCTTCATGGGCGACACCGGGTCCCTGGCGCTCGGCGGCGGCCTGGGCGCGGCGGCGGTCGCCACCCGTCACGAGATCGTTCTGGGCATCATCGGCGGCCTGTTCGTCGCCGAGACCCTGTCGGTGATGATTCAGGTCGCCTGGTTCAAGCGGACCGGCCGGCGCATCTTCCTGATGGCCCCGATCCACCACCACTTCGAGAAGCTCGGCTGGTCGGAATCGACCGTCGTGATCCGCTTCTGGATCGTCTCGATCATGCTGGCCCTGCTCGGGCTGGCCACCCTGAAGCTGCGTTAGGGAGGGCTCGGACGCGTCATGATCCCGGTCCGCGGTTTCGAAGGCAGGACGGTCGCCGTGTTCGGCCTGGCCCGCACGGGGCTGACGGCCGCGCGCGCCCTCATGCTGGGCGGGGCGAAGGTGGCGCTTTGGGACGACCGGCCGGCGTCCCGCGCCGCCGCCGAGGCCCAGGGCTTCGAGCTCACCGACCTGACCACCGCCGACTGGTCGCAGTTCGCCGCCCTGATGCTGTCGCCGGGCGTGCCGCTGACCCATCCTGCGCCGCACTGGACCGTCGGGCGCGCCCGCGAGGCCGGCGTCGAGATCCTGGGCGACATCGAGCTCTTCGCCCGCACGGTCAACGCCGCCCCCGAGCACAAGCGGCCGAAGATCGTCGCCATCACCGGCACCAACGGCAAGTCGACGACGACGGCGCTGGTCGGCCACATCTGCGCCATGGCCGGCCGCGACACCCGCATCGGCGGCAATATCGGCGTCGGGGTGCTGGGTCTCGAGGACATGCACGGCGGCGCGGTCTACGTGCTCGAGATGAGCTCCTACCAGCTCGACCTGACCTCCAGCCTGAAGCCGGACGTCACCATCATTCTCAACCTGTCGCCGGACCACCTCGACCGCCACGGCGACATGGAAGGCTATGTCACGGCCAAGCGCCGCATCCTGCTCAACCAGGGCAAGGGCGACACCGCCGTGATCGGCGTCGACGACGCCTGGGGCCAGCGGATCTGCACCGAGATCACCGCCGCCAACCGCCGGACCATCGTGCCGGTCTCGGCCTCCAAGGCCATGGGCCGCGGCGTCTATGTCCTCGACGGCGCCCTGTACGACGCCACCGGCGAACGCGCGGTCGAGGTCGTCGACCTGAAGCGCGCCCGGTCGCTGCCGGGCCGCCACAACTGGCAGAACGCCGCCGCCGCCTATTCCGCCGCCAAGGGCCTGGGCATCGCGCCCGAGGAGGCGGCCGAGCACCTGCTCAGCTTCCCGGGCCTGGCCCACCGGATGGAGACCGTCGGCCAGATCGGCCGCGTCCGCTTCATCAACGACAGCAAGGCGACCAACGCCGACGCCGCCCGCCAGGCGCTTTCCAGCTACGCCAAGGTCTACTGGATCGCCGGCGGCCAGCCGAAGAGCGGCGGCATCGACGCCCTGGCGGACCTCTTCCCGCGCATCGAGGCCGCCTATCTGATCGGCGAAGCCGCGCCGGCCTTCGCCGACACTCTGCGGAGCAAGGCCCGCGCCGTGGACGCCGGAACCATCGAGGCGGCGGTCTCGCTGGCCTATGCCGACGCCGCCGCCAGCGGCCGTGAGGCGGTCGTGCTGCTATCGCCGGCCTGCGCAAGTTTCGACCAGTTCGCCGACTTCGAGGCCCGGGGCGAGGCGTTCCGCGCCGCCGTCCAGGGCCTGACCCCACAGCCGGCCGCCCAGGGCGTCGCATGAGCCCGACCAACCAGGCCCACGCCTTCGCCCGATCCGACCGCTCGCCGCTCGGCGTCTGGTGGTGGACGGTGGACCGCTGGATGCTCGGGGTCATCGCCCTGCTGATCTTCATCGGCGTGCTGATGTCCTTCGCCGCCAGCCCGGCGGCGGCGGCGCGGATGAGTCTCGGCGATCCGTTTCACTTCGCGGTTCGCCAGTGCGTCTTCGCCGCCGCGGCCGCCTTCGTCCTGATCAGCATGTCGATGATGGACGTGCGCCAGGTCCGCCGCGCCGCCTTCTTCGTCTGGCTGGCGGCGATCGCCCTGATGATCGCCCTGCCGTTCATCGGCCACAGCGCCAAGGGGGCGACCCGCTGGCTGGAGGTGGGCGGCTTCACCCTGCAGCCGTCGGAGTTCATGAAGCCGGCGCTGATGATCCTCGTCGCCTGGATGTTCGCCGAGGGCCAGAAGGGCCAGGGCGTGCCGGGCGTCTCGATCGCCTTCGGCTTCTACCTGGTCTCCGTCGCCCTGCTGCTGATCCAGCCGGACGTGGGCCAGACCGTCCTGATCACCGTAGCCTTCGGCGCCGCCTTCTGGATGGCCGGCGTGCCGCTGTCGTGGGTGATGCTGTTGGGCGCCGTCGCCGTCGCCGGCCTCTCGTCGACCTATTTCATGTTCCCGCACGTCGCCAGCCGGGTGGATCGCTTCCTGTCGCCGGACAAGGCCGACACCCACCAGGTCGACCGGGCCGCCGAAGCCATCTCCGCCGGCGGCTTCTTCGGCCGGGGGCCCGGGGAGGGCGTCATGAAACGCCACGTCCCGGACCTTCACACCGACTTCATCTATTCGGTGGGCGCCGAAGAGTACGGCCTGATCTTTTCCCTGCTGCTGATCGCGCTTTTCGCCTTCGTGGTCGTCCGCGGCCTCTATCGCGCCATGAAACTGTCCGATCCCTTCGAGCAGGTGGCTGCGGCCGGCCTCTTCGTTCTGGTCGGCCAGCAGGCCTTCATCAATGTGGCGGTGAACCTCAACATGATCCCGACCAAGGGCATGACCCTGCCGTTCATCTCCTACGGGGGCTCGTCCATGCTGGCGATGGGCCTCACCCTGGGCATGGCGCTGGCGTTGACCCGCCGTCGGCCGGGGGCCTATCTCGCCCCCGAAAGCCTCGCCAAGGCCGGCGCGTTCGCTTGAGGCTACAGCATGCGTAAAGTTGCGGTCGTCGCCGCCGGCGGAACCGGCGGTCACCTGTTTCCGGCTCAGGCCCTGGCCGAGGCGCTGATCGCGCGTGGCTGGCGGATCGTGCTCGCCTCTGACGAGCGCGTCGCCGCCTTCGCCCAGGAGTTCCCTGCCGAGCACCGCATCGGCCTGTCGGCGGCCACTTACCGCCCCGGTGATCCGCTGGGCATGATCCGCGCCGGCTTTGCGGTGATGCAGGGGGCGATGCAGGCCCGGGCCGCCTTCCGGCACATCGACCCGGCCGTGGTCGTCGGCTTCGGCGGCTATCCGTCGGCTCCGGCCCTGGTCGGCGCCATACTCGACCGCCGACCGACGGTCATCCACGAACAGAACGCGGTGATGGGCCGGGCCAACCGCATGCTGGCCAGCCACGTCCGCACCGTCGCCTGCGCCTTCCCGACGCTGCAGAAGGCGCCGCCCAAGGTGGCCGGGCGGGCCGTCGTGGTCGGCAATCCGGTGCGCCCGGCGATCCGCGCGCTCGCCGACCATCCCTATACGCCGCCGGAGCAGGGCGGGCCGATCAACCTGCTGGTCACCGGCGGCAGCCAGGGCGCGCGCCTGCTCTCGGAACTGGTGCCGGAGGCCATCAAGGCCCTGCCCGAGGACCTGCGCCGCCGTCTGTCCGTGCATCAGCAGACCCGCAAGGAGTCCATGGACATCGCCCGGCGCATCTATGCCGACGCGATGGTCGACGCCGAGATCGCGCCCTTCTTCCGGGACATGGCCGGCCGGCTGCGTGACGCCCACCTGGTGATCGGCCGCGCGGGCTCCGGGACGGTCTGCGAATTCGCCGTCGCCGGAAAGCCGGCGATCCTGGTGCCCCTGGCCATCGCTCTGGACGACGACCAGGGCCAGAACGCCAAGCTGCTGGCCGATGCGGGCGGCGCGGAAATCGCGCGGGAGCATCAGCTCACCGTCGACAGCCTGGCCGGCGCGCTGGAGACCCTGCTGACCAATCCGGCCCGGCTGGCGCGCATGGCCGCGGCCTCGCGCGCGGCGGCGATTCCGGACGCGGCCGAGCGGCTCGCCGACGTGGTGGAGCAGACCGCAGGCGGATAGCATTTGCTACCGGCCGGGATTCTCCCGTAGCAAACCGCCATGACCCGTCGTCCTGTCCCCTTCGAGATCGGCCCCGTGCATTTCATCGGCATCGGTGGGATCGGCATGAGCGGCATCGCCGAAATCATGCTGCGCATCGGCTATACGGTGCAGGGCTCTGACGCCAAGGCCAGCGCCAACACCGAGCGGCTGGAGAAGCTGGGCGCGAAGATCTTCATCGGCCACGACCCGGCGAACGTCGAAGGCGTCTCGGCGATCGTCTATTCGACCGCCGTCAAGGCCGACAATCCGGAGATGGTCGCCGGCCGCGATCGGCGCCTGCCGCTGGTCCGTCGCGCCGAGATGCTCGCCGAGCTGAT
>JAEYTM010000095.1 GCA_023434015.1 Pseudomonadota bacterium
ATCTCCACCACATAGGTCGTCCAGTCGCCCAGGTAGCCGATGTCGTGAATTCGGCCGGCGAGGCGGTTCGGGCCTTCCGGCGGCGGGTCCAGGTGGACCGCGATCTTCTCCGGCCGCACAGCCAGCCAGGCCTGGGTCCCGGCCGGGGGCGGGGCCTCGGTACGCGCCTGCAGGCCGTGGATCGCGTCGTCGGTCGCCAGGCGCAGGGTCGGCCCGTCGGCGGCCTCGCCCCGGCCGGCGAAGATGTTCACGTCGCCGATGAAGTCGGCCACATAGCGGTCGGCCGGCGTCTCATAGATCTCGGCCGGCCGCCCGGTCTGGACGATGGACCCGGCCCGCATCACCGCGATCCGGTCGGCCAGCACCATGGCCTCCTCCTGATCGTGCGTGACGATCATGAAGGTCATGCCCAGGCGCTGCTGCAGGTCCATCAGCTCGAACTGCGTCTCCTCGCGCAGCTTCTTGGCGAGCGCCGCCATCGGCTCGTCGAGCAACAGGATCCGCGGGCGCGGGGCCAGGGCGCGGGCCAGGGCCACGCGCTGGCGCTGGCCGCCGGAGAGCTGGTCGGGCCTGCGACGGCCGAGCCCCTGCAGGCGCACCAGGGCCAGCATCTCCTCGACCCGCGCGGCGATCTCGTCCTTAGGCAGCCTTTGCTGCTTTAGCCCGAACGCCACGTTCTGGGCGACGCTGAGGTGCGGGAACAGGGCGTAGGACTGGAACATCATGTGCACCGGTCGCGCGTGCGGCGGCAGGCCGGCGATGTCCTCGCCGGCGAGCAGTATCCGCCCTTCGTCGGCCGCCTCGAACCCGGCCAGCAGGCGCATCAGCGTGGTCTTGCCGCAGCCGGACGGGCCGAGCAGGGCGAAGAACTCGCGCTCGTAGATGTCCAGAGTGACGCCGGCGACCGCGGTCTCCGCACCGAACCGCTTGACGACGTTTTCGAACCTGACGAGCGGCCGCGCTCCCGGGTCCTCCCAGGGGGCGAAGGTCGAGCGGACGGCGCCGATGTTGAGGCGGGTCCTCACTGGCCGGTCAGCACGCGGGTCCACTGGCGATTCACCTCCCGCAGCAGCGCCTGATCCTTGGCGGTCGTCACGAACAGGCGCTTCGACAGCTCTGGCGTGGGATAGACGGTCGGGTCGTCACGCACCTCAGCATCGACCAGCGGCGTCGCAGCCGCATTGGCGTTGGCGTAGTTGGTGTAGTTCGACGCCTTGGCGATCACCTCAGGCCGCAGCATGAAGTCGAGGAAGCGATAGGCCGCCGCCGCGTTCGGCGCGTCCTTCGGGATGGTGAAGACGTCGAACCACACCTGCGAGCCCTCCCGGGGGATGGCGTAGGCGAGCTTGACGCCATTGCCCGCCTCCTCGGCGCGGTCGCGGGCCTGCAGGACGTCGCCGGAGTAGCCGACGGCGAGGCAGATGTCGCCGTTGGCCAGGGCGTCGATGTACTCGGAGGAGTGGAACTTGCGGACGCTGGGCCGCACCTTGAGCATCAGCTCGGTCGCCGCGGCGTAGTCGGCGGAGTTCTTCGAATTGGGGTCCTTGCCCAGGTAGTTCAGGGCGATCGCGTACATGTCCTCGGAAGCGTCGAGGAAATAGACCCCGCAATCCTTCAGCTTGGCGAGGGTGGCGGGGTCGAACACCACGGACCAGCTGTCGATGGCCAGGCCGGGCAGGCGGCTGGCCACGGCCTCGACGTTGTAGCCGATGCCGATGGTGCCCTGCATGTAGGGCACGGCGTAGTTTCCGTCCGGGTCGAAGGCGGCCATGTGCGCCATCACGTCGGGGGCGAGGTTGGCCAGCCCCGGCAGTTTGGCCTTGTCCAGCGGCTGCAGCGCGCCGGCGGCGATGTAGCGCGGCACGTTGTGGTTCGAGGGGACCACCAGGTCGTAGCCGGTGTCGCCCTGCAGCACCTTGGTCTCGAGCACCTCGTTGGAGTCGAAGGTGTCGTAGCGTACCTTCAGCCCGGTCTCGGCCGTGAACTGGGCCAGCAGGTCGGGGTCGATGTAGTCCGACCAGTTGTAGATGTGCAGCGTGTCGCCCGCGGTCCCGCCGGCCTTCTGACCGCAACCGCCGAGCGCCAGCAGCGCCGCCGCGACGCCCAGCGCCTTCACCCATACCCGCATGGCCTGTCCCCTTGCTTTGCGGCTTGGTTATAGGGCGAGCTACGTCCGCGTTAACCCCCGAATCCCGACTTTTCCCGGAGCCCGCCGCGATGCCTCTCAGCTGGACCCTCGTCGCGCCCGTGCTGCTGCTGATCGCGTCGAACGTGTTCATGACCTTCGCCTGGTACGGCCACCTGAAGGTCGAGCATCGGCCGCTGTGGATCATCGTCCTGATCAGCTGGGGGATCGCCTTCTTCGAATACTGCCTGGCGGTGCCGGCCAACCGCATCGGCCGTCTGGCCTACGAGCCCGCCGAGCTGAAGGCGATGCAGGAGGTCATCACCCTGGCGGTCTTCGTGGTGTTCTCGATCACCTACCTGGGCGAGAAGGTGACGGTGAACCACGCGATCGGCTTCGTGCTGATCGCGGCCGGGGCCTTCTTCGTGTTCAAGGGGCCATTCTGAAGGGCGGGGTTTTCCGGCTTTGGCGAAGGCGGCGTGGGGCCTATAAGCCGCGCTTTCCGACAAAACTCCGCAAGGCGCCATGTCCCGCATCCTGATCACCTCGGCTCTGCCCTACATCAACGGGATCAAGCATCTGGGGAACCTGGCGGGCTCGATGCTGCCGGCGGACGTCTACGCCCGCTTCCAGCGCGCGCGCGGCCGCGACACCCTCTATATC
>JAEYTM010000205.1 GCA_023434015.1 Pseudomonadota bacterium
CCTACGCCGCCTGCGTCACCGCCCTGGCGGAGGCGGCGCGGATGGCGCCGGATTTCCGACCCCAGCGGATGCTCGACGCCGGCGCCGGCACGGCGGCGGCGAGCTGGGCGGCGCTGGAGGTCTGGCCGGAACTCGCCGACCTCACCTGGCTGGATTCCAGCCCGCCTTTCCTCGACATGGCCAGCCGCCTGGCGCGCGGCGGCCCGGCGGCGCTCCGGTCGGTCGACAGGCGCCGCGCCGATCTCACCGCCGGCGGCCCCTGGCCGGCTGCGGATCTGGTCGTGGCCAGCTACGCCCTGGCTGAGATCGCCCCGGATCGCCAGGCGGCGGTGGTCGGCGGCCTGTGGGCGGCCTGCGAAGGCGTGCTGGTCCTGGTCGAGCCGGGAACGCCGGCCGGCTATGGACGCATCCTCGCCGCCCGCCAGGCCCTGATCGATCAGGGCGCGACCCTGCTGGCGCCCTGCCCGCACGCCCTGGCCTGCCCGCTCACCGCGCCCGACTGGTGCCACTTCTCGGTGCGCCTGCCGCGCAGCCGCGACCACCGCATCGCCAAGGGCGCGGACGCGCCGTTCGAGGACGAGCGCTTCGCCTATCTGGTCGCCGCCAGAACAATGGTGGCGACGGCGACGCGCGCGCCGCGGGTGCTGGCTCCGCCCCGCGCCGCCAAGCCGGGGATCGCCCTGAAGGTATGCGGGCCGGCCGGCCTGGGGGACCGCTTCGTCGCCAGCCGCGACAAGGCCGCCCACCGCATCGCCCGGCGCCTGGACTGGGGCGACGCCTGGCCTGACTAGGCCGAGGCGCCGCGCAGCCGGGTCCCGTCCGGGGCGTTCGCCGCCTGCTCGCGCAGCATCCGGCTCCGCGCCTCGACGACGCGGAACTGGTCCTGGACATAGGGGACCAGGAAATCGATCAGCGCCCGCACGCGCGGCGTGTCCTTCAGCTCCCGGCGGGTGACGATCCAGGACGACCCTCGAGCCTCGGCGATCGGCTCGGAACAGCGCACCAGGTTGCGTTCCAGGTCGCCGGTCAGGCAGGGCAGGGGCGCGATGCCCAGGCCCGCCTTCACCGCATGGACGAGGTTGGTCATGCTGTTCGAACGGCTGACGGGCGCCTTGCCGCCGGCCTGCTGAAACATCCAGGCGATCCCCGGCAGGGGGCGCCCCTCGCTGTCGGCGTGGATCAGGTCGTGTTCCGCCAGCTCCGCCGTAGTCGCGGGCGCGCCCCGCCGCTGGGCGTAGTCGCGGCTGCAGTAGAGGGCGAAATCATAGGCCACCAGCTTGCGAGCGATCAGGTCTGAGACCGGCAGGCTCCGGGCCGAGCGGAGGGCGATGTCCGCCTCCCCCTTCTCGATGTCCAGCACCCGGTCGGTGAGGATCAGGTCGATCTGCACATCGGGATGCAGCCGCCGGAATTCCCCCAGCGCCGGGGTCACCGCCGCGTTGGCCAGCATCTCCGTCGCGGTGACGCGGATGGCGCCCGCCAGTCCACGCTGCTGGGCCGCCGCGCGGCTGCGTAACGCCAGGGCGGCGGCCTCGACCTTCTCCGCCTCCGGGACCAGTTCGCGTCCGGCCTCGGTCAGCCGGCTGCCGGTCTGGCTCCGCTCGAACAGCTTCACCGCCAGGGCGGCCTCAAGCGCTTCGATCCGTCGCGCCACGGTCGTCTGGTTGACGCCCAGCGCCCGGGCGGCCGCCAGCGTCGAGCCGTCGCGCGCGACCGCCAGCAAGGCCTTGAGGTCGTTCCAATCGAACATCGTTCTATTTTGCAGGCGGGAGCCCGTCGGGGGCAAGGGGATGCCGGCGGCTTCCGCGACACCGACGCGCCGGACACGGTCGCGCCGTCCGGGCATCCCTGCGCCCGCCTTCGCGTTGCGTGCTCATGCAGGATCACTTCGACGTCGTGATCGTCGGCGCGGGCGCGGCAGGGCTTGCCGCGCTTGGGCGGCTTTCCTCGGTGGGACTCTCGGTGGTCGCGATCGAGGCGCGGCCGCGCGCCGGCGGCCGGGCGCATACGGTGCGTCTGCGCCCGGACCTGCCCGTCGATTGGGGCTGCGGCTGGCTGCACTCGGCCGACATCAACCCCCTGGTCGGGCGCATCGCCCGCGCCGGCTTCACCATCGACCGGACCCCGCCGGTCTGGGAGCGGCAGTCCGGCAACCACGGCTTCCCGCCGCAGGACCAGCGCGCCTTCAACCAGGCCTATGACGCATTCGAGGCGCGGCTGGAGGCCGCGGCCCGCACCGGCGAGGATCGACCCGCCAGTGAATTTCTGGAGCCGGGTGGCCGCTGGAACCCGCTGATCGACGCGATCAGCAGCTATTACAACGGCGTCGAATACGACGCGGTCTCGGTGCTCGACTACGCCGCCTATGCCGACAGCAACGTCAACTGGCGGGTCGCCGAAGGTTATGGCGCGGCCGTCGCCAGTTTCGCCGACCCCGCCCGCCTGGTGCTGGATTGCCCGGTCGCCGCGATCCGGCACGACGGACCACGGGTCCGGCTGGAGACCGCGCGCGGCGCCCTGTCCGCCCGCGCCGTCGTCGTCGCGGTCCCCACCTCCACCCTGGCCGAGGAGCGTATCGTCTTCACACCCGGCGTGCCGCGGAAGACCGAGGCCGCCGCCGGCCTGCCGCTGGGCCTGGCGAACAAGGTCTTTCTGCTGCTGGACAGGCCCGACGACCTGCCGAGGGACGGCCATCTGGTCGGGGCGACCGACCGCACCGAGACCTGCAGCTATCACCTGCGTCCCTTCGGTCGGCCCTATGTCGAGGCCTTCCTCGGCGGCCGGCTGGCCCGGGGCCTGGAGGCCGAGGGGCCGGGCGCCATGACCGCCTTCGCCCTGGAGGAGCTCACCGGCCTGATGGGCGCCAATTTCCGGCGCGGGCTGACCCCGGCCGGCGAGACCGCCTGGGCCGCCGATCCCTGGTCCATGGGGGCCTATTCCCACGCCCTGCCGGGCTGCGCCGGGATGCGGGCGGAACTGGCCCGTTCCGTCGACGATCGGCTGTTCTTCGCCGGGGAGGCGACCAGCCCGACGTCCTATTCGACCGCCCACGGCGCCTGGGAAAGCGGGCTGCGCGCCGCCGAGGAGGCGCTGGCGGCGCTGCGCTAGGCCGCCCGCATGGTCCAGCGGCTCAGGTCGCGCTCGCGGCCCATCAGCGCCAGGCCCGAGGCGATGGATTCAAGCTCCGCCCCGGTCTCGATCTTCGCGGCGTCGAAGCGGCGGTGGAATATCCGCCGCACCGCCGGCGTCAGGGACGAGCCGCCGGTCAGGAACACCCGGTCGATCTCCCTGGCCGACAGGCCCGCGGCGGCCAGGGCGTGGTCCACCGCGGCGTCGATCTGCGCCAGCTCCGGCGCGATCCACCCCTCGAACTCGCCGCGCTCCACCTCGCGGACCAGTTCGATGGAGCCGGCCTCGAAGCGGAACTCGGCGCGGTCCTGCGCCGAAAGAGCTTCCTTCAGCCGGGAGACCGACCGGTAAAGCTGGTAGCCGTAGTTCTCGTCCAGGGTCTCGACCAGCCGCCCGATCTTCTCCGGCTCGACGGCGTCGCGGACCAGGCTGCGGATTTCGCGCATGTCGCGGCTGGCGCGCATCAGGGCCAGCTGATCCCAGCGCGCGAAGGCCGAATAGTAGCGGTTGGGCACCGGCAGAATCTTGCCGAGGCTGCGATAGCTTGAGCCCTTGCCCAGGGCCGGCGAGACCAGGTTGTCCACGATCCGGTAGTCGAAGGCGTCGCCCGCCACCCCGACGCCGGAGCGGCCGAGCGGGATCGAGCGGATTTCGCCTTCCTCCCTCTCGAAGCGGATGATCGAGAAGTCCGACGTGCCGCCGCCGAAGTCGCCGACCAGCACCGTGGCGTCGTGGTCCAGCTCGCGGGCGAAGAAGAAGGCCGCTCCCACGGGCTCGTAGGCGTAGAGGATGTCCTCGAACCCCATGCGCCGGAAGGCGGTCTCGTAGCGTTCCAGGGCCAGGGCTTCGTTGGGCGCGCCGCCGGCGAAAGTCACCGGCCGGCCGACGATCACCCGCCGGGGCAGTTCGGCCAGGGTCTCGCCGGCATAGTCGCGCACCTTCAGCAGGAAGGTGGAAAGCAGGTCCTCGAAGCGGTAGCGGCGGCCCAGGATCTGGGTCTCGCTGAAGCTTTCCGAGGCGGCGAAGCTCTTGAAAGACTGGATGAACCGGGTTTCGACCGGGTCTTCCGCATAGGCCTCGATGGCCCACGGGCCGGCGGCGATGTTCCGCTCCCGGGGCGCTTCCGGCGGGGCGTGGAACGACAGGGCGCTGCGCAGGGCGAAGGCCTCCCCCTGTGGCGCGGGGAAGGTCGCCAGGCGCGCGGGGCCGTCCGCCCCGGCCAGGGCGGCGACCGTATTGGTGGTGCCGAAGTCGATGCCCAGGCTGTAGGCGGAACTCAAGGGACGACGCTCCTGCTCAGCCCGGGGGCGCGCCACATAGCAAACTTCGGGGCCGTCCCGGAAGCCGCGTCGGCGGCTGTCCGGGACCTCCGCGGGTCGTTAGCCTTCCGCCTCGGCGGTCGGGCGGTCGTAGGCCGCGACCGTGGCCATCTGCAGAATCCGCGACACCGACGCCGACAGCGGACAGATCTGCACCGCCTTCTCCATGCCCAGCAGCATCGGCCCGATCACCGTCGCTCCACCGAGCGACTGGATCAGCTGTGTCGAGATCGCCGCGGAGTGGATCGCCGGCATGATCAGGATGTTGGCCGGGCCGGTCAGGCGCATGAACGGATAGTTGCCGCGTCGGGCGGGCTCGAGGGCCAGGGCCGGCGGCATCTCGCCTTCGTATTCGAAGTCGACGTCCATCTCGTCGAGCATCGCCACCGCCTCGCGCACCTTGTCGGAGCGCAGGCCCATGGGGTTGCCGAAGGTGGAGTAGGACATGAAGGCCACGCGGGGCGTGTAGCCCAGGGTCCGCACCGTGCGGGCCGCCTCGCGGGCGATCTCCACCAGGTCCTCGGCCTCGGGCATTTCGGTGACGTTGGTGTCGGCGATGAACAGGGTGCGACCCTTGGCCAGCACGATGCTCATGCCCATCACCCGGCCGTCCAGCGCCGGATCGATGACCCGCAGGACCTCCTCCAGCACCTGGTCGAAGGCGCGGGTGACGCCGGTGACCATGCCGTCGGCGTGGCCGAGCGCGACCATCGAGGCGGCGAAGGAGTTGCGGTCCTGGTTGATCAGCCGCTGCACGTCGCGGCGCAGATAGCCTTCGCGCTGCAGGCGGCCGTAGAGGAAGTCGACGAACTCCTCGTTGCGGTGCGACAGGCGGGCGTTGACGATCTCGATCTTCGCTTCGGCCGGGTCGAGGCCGGCCAGGCGCATGTTCTCGTGCACCAGCTCCTCGCGGCCGAGCAGCACCGCGTCGCCCAGGCCGGCGCTCTGGAAGGCGTAGGCGGCGCGGATCACGCTGGCTTCCTCGCCCTCGGCGAAGACGATCTTCTTGCGCGGGCCGTTCAGCACCGCGCCCTGCAGCTTCTGCAGGAAGGCGGCGGTGGGATCGAGCCGCTGGGCCAGGCTGGCGCGGTAGGCGTCCATGTCGGCGATCGGCTTGCGGGCCACGCCGGTGTCCATCGCCGCCTGGGCGACGAAGGGCGGGATGTAGGACAGCAGGCGCGGGTCGAACGGCGTCGGGATGATGTACTGTGGGCCGAACTTCAGCTGGGTGCCGTGGTAGGCGGCGGCCACCTCGTCCGGAACGTCCTCGCGCGCCAGGGCGGCCAGGGCGTTGGCGCAGGCGATCTTCATTTCCATGTTCACCCGCCGCGCGCGCACGTCCATGGCGCCGCGGAAGATGTAGGGGAAGCCCAGGCCGGTGTTCACCTGGTTCGGATAGTCGCTGCGGCCGGTGGCGACGATGGCGTCGGGGCGGACCGAATAGACCTCCTCCGGGGTGATCTCCGGATCGGGGTTGGCCATGGCGAAGATGATCGGCTTGGGGGCCATGGTCTCCACCAGCTCGGGCGTCAGCGCGCCCTTGGCGGACAGGCCCACGAAGACGTCGGCCCCGACCAGGGCCTCGGCCAGCGTCCGGTGCGGCGTGTCGACCGCGTGCGCCGACTTCCACTGGTTCATGGACTCGGTGCGGCCGCGCCACAGCACGCCCTTCGAATCGACGGCGATGACGTTCTCCGCCGGCAGGCCCATGGCCTTGATCAGCTCCAGGGTGGCGATGCCCGCCGCGCCGGGGCCGTTCAGCACCACCTTCACCGTCGCCAGGTCGCGGCCGGTGATGGCGCAGGCGTTGATCAGGCCGGCGGCCGTGATGATGGCCGTGCCATGCTGGTCGTCGTGGAACACCGGGATGTCGAGCAGCTCCTGCAGCTCGGTCTCGATGCGGAAGCACTCGGGGCTCTTGATGTCCTCGAGGTTGATGCCGCCGAAGGTCACGCCGATGTTCTTGACCACCGTGATGATCTCGTCGGGGTCGGTGGCGGAGACCTCGATGTCGATGGCGTCGACGTCGGCGAAGCGCTTGAACAGCACGCCCTTGCCTTCCATCACCGGCTTCGAGGCCAGGGCGCCGAGGTTGCCGAGCCCGAGGATGGCGGTGCCGTTGGAGACCACGGCCACCAGGTTGCCCTTCGAGGTGTAGTCGTAGGCCAGCTCAGGATCGCGGGCGATCGCCAGCACCGGCACGGCCACGCCCGGCGAATAGGCCAGCGACAGGTCGCGCTGGGTGGCCATCGGCTTGGTCGGCGCGATGGCGATCTTTCCCGGGGTGGGATGCTTGTGGAAGCTCAGCGCCTCCTCGTCCGTGAAGGTGCGTTTCTCGGCGTCGCTCATACGGCGGCGGATCCTCGGCTCGGGGCGAATGAGAGGCCGGCAACCTACAGAGGGGCGGGGATGTATACAACCGTGCACAAAAGGCCCGTCGGCGCCGGAAACCGGCATTTTTCGCGGAACCGGCCCGCGTCGGCGCCGGTTATCGGGGACCAAGGGCGGGGCGGCCTGACGGGAGCTTCCCAAATGAACAAGTCCATTTCCTACGCCGCCGTCATTGCGGCCATGTCCCTGGCCGCCCCGGCCTTCGCCCAGTCGGCGGCCGAGACGGCCCCGGCGGACGCGGCGGTCTCGAGCCCGGCTCCGGACGCGGCGGCTCAAGCCGATACGGCCGCCGAGGCTGCGGCGCCCTCCGGTTCGGTCGACGCTACGGCCGGCGCGGACGCCGCCCCCTCGGCCCAGGCCCCGACCGGCGCTGCGGTCAACACCAGCGCCACCGTCTCGGCCGGCATGAACGTCAAGGACAGCACCGGCGCGACCATCGGTCAGGTGACCGACGTCAAGGCTGACGCCTCGGGCCAGCAGACCGCCACCATCTCCATGGGGACCGACACCTTCGCGGTGGGGACCTCCAGCCTGGCGGTGCAGGGCGGCGATGCGGTGGTCAACGCCACCCAGGCCGAGATCAAACAGATGCTGAAGAAGTAGGATCGCCGTCGCGGCCGGACTCCGCGCCGGCCGATGACGATCCAGGGGGCGGCCTCGCGGCCGCCCCTTTTGCTTTGCGCTTGTCGGCTTGACCCGACGGGCCGGCTGGCGAGATTAGCAGCCCCGCTTCACGCCGCCGGAGAGACCTCGCTGTCCGCCCCCATCAAGATCGCCGTCGCCGGCGCCCAGGGCCGCATGGGCCAGGCCGTCGCCGCCATCGTCCGGGCGAGCGAGGGCCTGCAGCTCGCCGCCGGCTTCGACCGTCCGGAAGCCGACCAGGCCGGGCTCGTCCCGATGGAGGAGGCCCTGGCCGCCGCCGACGTGGTCATCGACTTCACCACCGCGGAAGCCTCCGCCGCCCTGGCCGAGCGCTGCGCCGGCCTGGGCGGGCCGGGCCTGGTCATCGGCTCCACCGGCTTCGACGAGACTCAGCTCGCCCGTATCGCCGCCGCCGGCCGCGGCGTCGCCATCGTCCGCGCGGGCAATTTCTCGCTGGGCGTGAACATGCTGATGGGCCTGGTCGAACAGGCGGCCCGCGCGCTCGGCCCGGAGGCCTATGACATCGAGGTGTTCGAGGCCCACCACCGGCGCAAGATCGACGCCCCGTCCGGCACCGCCCTGATGCTCGGCGAGGCCGCCGCCGCCGGCCGCGGCGTGGCGCTGTCCGCCGTCGCCCAGCGCGTCCGCGACGG
>JAEYTM010000143.1 GCA_023434015.1 Pseudomonadota bacterium
GCGCTGGCCGAGGCCCAGCTCCGGTCGCTGGAGGCGCAGGCCGCCAGCCACGCCGAGCTGGTGAAGGCCCAGGCGGCGCAGTCGGCGGGGGCGGTGGCCGAGGCCCTGGTGCGCCAGACCGAGGAGACCTTCCGCAACCGCGAGCAACTGGCCCAGGCGCGCCTGGAGGCGCAGCTCAAGCCCGTCGCCGAGACCCTGCAGAAGTTCCAGGAGCAGGTGGCGGCGGTGGAGAAGGTGCGCGCCGAGGAAACCGGCGGGCTGAAGGAACAGATCGCCGCCCTGATGCAGGCCTCGACCGCCACACAGGACGAGGCGCGCAAGCTGTCGGCGGCCCTGCGGCGCGGGGCGGGCGTGCAGGGGCGCTGGGGCGAGCAGACCCTGCGCAATGTGCTGGAAGCGGCCGGCCTGACGCACCGCTACGACTTCCAGGAACAGACCTCGACCGACACCGAGGAGGGCCGGCGGCGGCCGGACGTGACGGTCGGCCTGCCGGGCGGCGGCCTGTTCGTGATCGACGCCAAGTGCTCGCTGAACGCCTTCCTCGACCTGCAGGAGGCGGTGGACGACGCGGCGCGCGACGCCTGCGGCCTGCGCCATGTGCAGAGCGTGCGCGGCCATATCCAGGGGCTGTCGGCCAAGGCCTACTGGGACCAGTTCGAGAAGTCGCCGGACTTCGTGGTGATGTTCGTGCCGGGCGACTCGATCCTGGCCGCGGCTCTGGACCGGGCGCCGGACCTGATGACCGAGGCGATGGACCGGCGGGTGGTGATCGTCACCCCCTCGACCCTGTTCGCCCTGTGCAAGGCGGTGTCCTACGGCTGGCGGGTCGAGGAGCAGGCGGCCAACGCCCAGAAGATCGCCGACCTCGGCAAGGAGCTCTACAAGCGCATCGCGGTGATGGGCGCGCACGCCGGCTCGGTCGGCAAGGCGCTGGAGGCGGCGGTCAGCCGCTACAACCAGTTCGTCGGCTCCCTGGAGACCCAGGTGCTGACCCAGGCCCGGCGGTTCGAGGAGCTGAAGGTCGACCACCAGGGCCGCGACATCGCCGAACTGGCGCATGTCGAGACCGCCGTGCGGCCGCTGGCCAAGCTGGCGGCGGGCGATACGCCGCAGGTGCGGCTGGTCGCCGGCGGCGACGAGGCCTGATCTGCGACCTTGACGCTCCGGTACGGCGCTCTTACGTCCCGGCCATGGCCGTCCGCGAGATCCTTGTCGTTCCGAACCCGATCCTGAAGCAGGTCTCCACGCCCGTGGAGGCGGTGGACGACGCGCTGCGCGCCCTGATGGACGACATGCTCGAGACCATGTACGCGGCGCCCGGCATCGGGCTGGCGGCGGTGCAGATCGGCGTGCCCAAGCGGGTCATCGTCATGGACCTCGCCAAACAGGACGAGGAGCCGCAGCCGCGCTACTTCGTCAATCCGGAGATCGTCTGGGCCTCGGAAGAGACCGCCCCCTACGAGGAGGGCTGCCTGTCGGTGCCGGAAATCTACGACGAGGTCGACCGCCCGGCGAAGGTGAAGCTGCGCTACCTCAACTACCAGGGCGAGCCGGTCGAGGAGGACGCCGAAGGCCTGTTCGCCGTCTGCATCCAGCACGAGATGGACCACCTGGAGGGCGTGCTGTTCATCGACCACCTGTCGCGCCTGAAGCGCGAGCAGGCGGTCAAGAAGGTCAAGAAACTGGTCAAGGCGGCCTAGCAGGCCGCCCCTGGCGCCCGTGGCCGCGGGCGTTCATTGTCCGTCCCGTAACGGCGTTCGCGCCCTGGCGGAGCGCCCGATGCGCAGGACGATCAACCGGCTGATCCTGAAGGTCCTGAACCGCACCGGGCTGATCGCCCTGCTCTACCGCGCCCAGGAACGCCGGATCGCCGCCGGCCCGAGCGAGCCGGTGGACGACGGCCATCCCTTCCCGCCGCCGGACCTGCTGGTGCTGGTCGCCGGCACCCCCTCGCAGCGCTGGTTCTCCTACAGCGGCCAGCGCGACGCGGCCCGGTTCACCGCGCTCGCCCGCGCCCATGGGCTGGACCCGGCCGCCGGCAGGGACGTGCTGGATTTCGGGGTCGGCTGCGGGCGGATCGCCCGCTGGATGGCGCCGCGGGTGGTCGCCGGGGGCGGGCGGTTCCACGGTTCGGACCTCAACCGGCGGCTGGCGGCCTGGTGCGCGGCGAACCTTCCGGGGCGCTACGGGACCAATGGGCTGCGACCGCCGCTGCGGCTCGGCGACGGCGCCGTCGACCTCGTCTACGCCTATTCGGTGCTGACCCACCTGCGCGAGCCGGCGGCGCGGGCCTGGCTGGAGGAGGTGGCGCGGGTGCTGCGGCCCGGGGGCCTGGCGCTGCTGAGCTTCCACGACGAGGCCTACGCGCGCGCCTGGGGCCCCGCCGGCACGGCCGAGGCGCTGCAGGCGAGCCCCTATGTGGTGCTGAACGACAGCCTGGAGGGTTCGAACTACCTGTCGAGCTGGACCACCCGGCGCCACTTCGAGGCGATGGCGGCGCCGTGGTTCGAAGTGCTGGACGTCGACCCGGCCGGCGAGGCGGAGCAGCAGCACGCCATCGCGGTGCTGCGGACGCGGGCCTAGCCGTCCGCTACCTCCGCTCGACCGTGGTGGTGGTGATGACGGTCGTGCCGTCGGCGCGGGTGGTGGTGGTGGTCTCGCCGCGGGCGGCTTCCTTGACCGCCGAGCCCATGCTCTTGAGGGCGTCCTTGACCTCGCCGGCGGCCTTCTTGACCTCCGGGTCCCGGGAAATCTGCTTGAGTTCGTCGCCGGCCTTGCGGGCGCCTTCCTTGACGTCCTGGCCGACGTCCTTGGCGGCGGCGCCGACCTCGCCCGCGGCCTGGTTGGCCTCGGCCTGGGCCTCGTCCTGCTCGGCCTGGCTGCAGGCGGCCAGGACCAGGGTGGCGCCGATCAGGGCGGCGGTGGCGATGCTGCGCATGGGGTCCTCCTGAGGTCGGCTGTTCAACGGCCAAGCTTGGGGCAAGTTCCCATCGGCGCCGGCCCCGGCTAAACCGGCGGCCATGCGGCTCGCGTTCCTCGGCACCCCCGACTTCTCCGTCTTCGCCCTCCAGGCCCTGGTGGAGGCCGGGCACGAGATCGCCTGCGTCTATTCCCAGCCGCCGGCCCCGCGAGGCCGCGGCCAGGAGCTGAAGCCGTCGCCGGTGCAGGCCTACGCCGAGGCGCGGGGCATCCCGGTCCGCACGCCGGCCTCGATGCGCGATCCGGCCGAGATCGCGGCCTTCGCCGCCCTCGATCTCGACGCGGCGGTGGTGGTGGCCTTCGGCCAGATC
>JAEYTM010000215.1 GCA_023434015.1 Pseudomonadota bacterium
CCGGCGGCCGAGGCCACGGCCCTGGGCCTCGCGCAGCAGATAGAGGGTGGCGATCTCCGCATCGGCCGGCGCGCCGGGGCGGGCCGCGCCGCCGCCGACATAGCCGACGACCACGGAACGGCCGGCGGCGATCAGGGTCACGTCCCAGGGGTCCGGCCGCGCCAGCAGCCGCCCGAAGCGCCGGGCGTGGCCGGCCTCCGACATCCGCGCCAGGAAGGCGGCCGGCAGCAGGCCGCCGTAGGTCTCCCGCCAGGAGGCGACATGCACGCGGGCCAAATCCTCGGCGTCCGCCGGGCCGGCCGGGAAGACCACGAAGCTCAAGGTCGGCTCCCAAGACGACAGGTCATCGCCGGGAGATGTAGGGGACCGCCCGTAGCTGCGCTACGGACGGCTGCGTCAGCGGCTGGCGGCGGTGGCCACGCTGCCCGGCCGGCCGGCGAAGCTGAGCGTCGCCGCCGGATCGCGGGTCAGGCTCTTGCCGTCGAACCGGTAGACCTCGATCACCTTGTCGATCGCGCCCTGCTGGAGGATGGTCCGGCCGTCGTCGCTCCAGGTCGCCCCCTGGCCCCACTGGCCGGTGCGCGCCTCCGCCACCTGGGTCAGGTGCGGTCCATCCACGCGGAACACCTTCATCAGGCCGTAGTCGTTGTAGTTCGGCGTTCCCGGATCGGCCGACGAACCGTTCACCACCGTCACCTGCAGATACTTCCCGTCCGGCGACAGGGTGACGTGCTCCGGCGTCGGACCGACGTCGAGGGTGTAGGCCACGATATTGGTGCGCAGGTCGATCACCGTGATCGTGCCGATCCGCGGCGGTCCGCCGCGTTGTCCCAGCGGGCGGGGCGGCTGCGGGCGGCCCAGCAGGTTGGTGTTGTAGGCGAACTTGCCGTCCTTGCTGAACACCACCCCATAGGGATTGCCGCCGGTCGGATAGGTGACGCCGGTGTCGGTGACCCGCGTGCCATCGATGGCCAGCCGCCAGATCGCCTTGCCGCGCCGCTGGGTGACCAGGGCCGTCCTGCCGTCCGGAGAGATGGCCACGTCCACCGGGCCGGGCTGGGGATCGAGCTGCAGTTTGCCGGCGGGCGTCAGCCGGCCTCCGGCGATGCTGTAGATCGAGATCGTTCCCTCGCCGGTGCTGGCCACCAGGGCGAGGTCGCCCTTGCGGTTGATGGCCACCCCGGTCGCCCCGGCGCCCGCCATCAGAGTCTGGACGACCCTCGGCCGGCTGGGGTCCTTCAGGTCGATCACCGAGACCTTGTCGTCGAGGACGAACTTGGTCGGATCGGCCGGATCGAGCTTCTGGGAGGCGGTGACGATGGCGAAGGACGAGTCCGGGGCCACGGCGATCGCCGTCGGCGGACCGATCATGCTGACCGGGACCTCGACCTCCCCGACCACCCGCGGCGGATAGCGGTTGAGATCGATCACCGCGACGCTGTCCGGCCTGATGTCGGACGGCTTCTGGCTGAGCCGCGGCTGCTTGCCGTCGTTGGCCGAGACGGCGATCTGCGCCTCGGCGGCCCCGGCCAGAAGGCCGAGGACGCCCGCCAGCGCGAGGCCGGCTGCTGCGGTGCGCGACGCCATCTCTAGAAGCTCGCCCGGAAGCCGACGCTGACCACGCGGCCCAGCGGGTTCGCCCCGAAGGTGTCATAGCCGGCCGCGTTGTTGAAGAACGGCGGCTCCTTGTCGAACAGGTTGTTCACGTCGAGGTACAGCTGGGTGCTCTCGACGAAGCTGAAGGCCGACAGGTCGTAGGAGGCGTTCAGGTCGAAGGTGGTCCAGGCCTTCACCCGGTCGCCGCCGCCGCTGACGTTGCCGTTGGCGTCGAACACCAGCGGACGGATCGTGCCGCTGCCCCAGTTGTTGTAGGCGCCGACGTGATTGACGAAGAGCCGCACCGAGAATGGCTCCATGCTCCAGCCGACGTTACCCCGCGCCTGCCGCTTGATCGACGGGAAGGTGGAGTTGATCCCGACGCTGTTGTTGATGTCGAACTTCGGCCCACCGCCCAGCGCCTGGTCGAACTTCAGGAATTCGGTGATCGAGCCGCCGATGCTGAACCGGCCCGCGTCGGTGTTGAAGACGTAGTCCGCCGAAAGGTCCAGGCCCTGGACGTCCAGGTCGAGGGCGTTGGTCTGCGGACGCCGGAAGGCGAAGTAGACCGTGGCCGGGAAGGCGCCGGTCACCGGCACGTCGTTCACCTGGGCGGCGATCTGCTCGGGGGTGGCGCCGTTCGGATAGACCGTGAACAGGTAGTTCAGGGCGCCGTTGTTCAGGATGCAGCTCGGCGCGCAGGGCGCGGTGATGCCGCCGCGGAGCTTGTTGTTGAACAGGGTGGCCGATGCCCGGAAGTTGACGCTGGTCGGGGCGAAGTCGACGCCGATCGACCAGGTGGTGCCCTTCTGCGGCCCCACGTTCGGATTGCCGGTGTCGACGACGATGCCCTGAACGGGACCGCCGAGGGTGCAGAAGCCGTTGGCGCAGGGGATGCCCGGAATCTGGGTGATCGACGGGAACCGTTCGATCGAGACCAGGGTGTTGGTCGGGTTGGAGCCCTGGGCCGTCGAGTTGCTGTAGGTGCCGTAGAGCGGGTCGCCGACACTGCGCATCGACGGAGCCACGAACGACTTGGCCCAGTTGCCGCGCAGTTTCAGGCCCTGGATGAGGTCGACTGAGGCCGCGACCTTCGGATTGAAGGTGTCGCCGAAGTCGCTGTACTTGTCATAACGGCCGGAGAAGTTGATCTCGGCCCGATACACGAAGCTGTCCTGCTCCGGGGAGATCAGCGGGATCAGCATTTCGCCGTAGGCGGACTTCACGTCGCGATCGAGCGGGAAGAACCGCTGGGACGAGCCCGTGCTGGCTGGCCCGGTGTTGAGCGGGCGGACGACCGTGGTGTCCAGCACCCACGACTGCAGCTCCCCGCCCAAGGCGATCCGCACCGCGCCCGCCGGAAGGTCGAACAGCGCCCCGTCTATGCCCGCCCGGACCTGGCGGAGCTGGCTGATGTGATGGGTGTCGGTCCGGGTGTCGGTAAGCGCCGCGCGCACGGCGGCCGAGGTCCGGTTTGTCGCAGCCGGGTTCCAGACGTCCAGTGCGTTGGCGGCGGTGAGCGGCAGGTTGAGCGGGATCGCCGTCTGGCCAGCCGGCGGCTGGGTCATGCTGCCCCCCGTCTGGGTCGTGCCGTTCAGGGCGAGGCTCGCGCAGCTCGAACAGAGCTGCCCTTCGGACACCGCCGAGGTGCGGTCCTCTCCGAACAGGACCATGCCGGTCAGGCGGAAGTTGTCGTTGAGTTGGTACTCGGCGTTGCCGGTGGCGTACCAGGTCTGGGCCTGGTTGAGCGAAAAGGCGCCGGGGCCGAGCAGTTCGTCCGCCTGCCAGCGGATCGTCTGGCGGTCGCCGGCCGTGGTTCCGGGCACGACGCCCGGGGGATTGACGTAGAACGGGTTCGCTTGCGGGCCGGTGCGGAAGACCGTCGCCTGGATGCCGCCGCGGGCGGTCCGGGAATAGGTCTCGCGGTCCGAATAGACGACGTCGCCGAACAGCCGCAGCTTGTCACCCACCTGCTGCTCGAGCTTGAGCATCACATTGTAGCGGGTCTCCCGGCCGATCCGGTCGCCGTAGGGCTGGTTGTCGCACGGCGCGTTGGCCGCGCTGTTCGGGACCGCGCTGGTGGCGGTCGGCGACAGGTACACGTTCAGGCCCTGGGGTTGCACGGTCGCCGGGCTGCAGTTGAAGCTGAGGAAGTTGCTGCCGCCGACGTTGCGGTGGTCCGGATAGAGATAGGGCCGGTCGCCATAGTCGAAGGACACCGGATTGGTGCGCGTGTAGCCGCCAGCGAGCATGGCCGAGCCCGAGTCCCAGACCGTTCCGCCCAGCAGGCCGGCCGAATAGGTGCGATAGCCGGCCCCGAAGCCGGCCTGTCCGGTAGCCTGCACTCCGTCATAACGGCGACGCGTGATGAAGTTCACCACCCCGGCGACGGCATCGGAGCCGTAGGTCGCCGAGGCGCCTTCGGCCAGCACCTCCACGCGCTCCAGCGCGATCGGCGGTACGATCGAGGGGTCCGGCAGCGCCAGCGAGGTGTGGCCAAGCGGAATCCGGTGGCCGTCGATCAGCACCAGGGTCGAGTTGCTGGCGCTGGAGCCCAAACTGTGGATCGTCGGGGCGTAATAGGAGTTCCCGGCGTTCTGGCCGACGCCGGCCCCGCCGAGACCGGTGATCGCCGGCACCGTCTTGAGGATCTGCTGGGCGTTGATGGCGCCCGTCTCCTCGATCGCTTCACGGCCGACCGAGACCAGGTTGCCGCCCACCGGCGGGGCGCCCCGGATGCTGGTGCCGGTGACGATGACCTCGCCGATCTCCGTATCGCTCTGGGCAAGGGCCTGGCCCGACAGGGCGGCCGCCAGGACAAGGCTCGATCCGCCCAGCAGGAAACCCCTGAGTGTGCTTCTCATCATAGTCCTCCCTCGTGCCGGCTGATCGCCGGCCTTTACTTATTGTTGTTCATCCGCAGGAGCGGATGACTGGCTTTCGGACCAGGAAACAGGAGTCGCGAGGACGCGGCCGGGCCACGATCCATGGCCGTCGCGCCGCGAAACACGGCTGTCGCGCCCGCTATCCCGTCTATTGTGTACGAGATCGAACCGAGTCCGGAACGATGTCAATTGGACACCATAAGAAGGATACTGGCCGGTTGTGGTAACCGGCGTTCACATGAGCAGTCCACGCTGTGAGATTGACGGCTTTCGGCGGTGGGCGTACCGCTGACGGAAGGACAGCGAGTCGGGATTACATCCGGACGGTGGCACATAACTGTATACAAGGCTGTTTTGTCGAGATTTTGCCGAATGATAGCGTGCTTCCAGCACATACACTGGTAACGCTATCATTACCGGCGTGGGACTTGTCCGGGACGGAAGTTTTGGATCGTCCGATTACACGCCGACTCGGCATCGTGACGGCCCAATGAGGATTTGGAGGGGGACCATGAAAATCATCGCCGTATCATTGCTTCTGGCGCTCGCCGCCCCGGCCTTCGCCCAGGAGCGGACCGTCGATCCGACGTTCCTGCGCACCAACCTCGCGGTCATCCGCGACGCGCCGCACCCGATCAGCAGCCCCACGGCCGGCTACAAGCCGATCTTCGGCGAGGGCGCGCCCTACCCCTCGATCGTCAAGAGCGTGTCCCGTTACGGCGAGCTGACCGTCGCCCCGCGCGGCCGCAGCACCCCGGTCCGGCACGCCGCGGAAGAGCATATCCTGGTGGTGCTCGAGGGCGCCGGCGCCGTCGGCTACGACGGCCGTTCGCACCCGGTGAAGGCGAACGACTTCCTCTACATCCCGCCCGACGTGGAGTTCGTCGTCAACGGCGGCGCGGCTCCGGTGCGGGCGATGGTGATGAGCTTCCGCATCCCCGAGGGAACGCAAGTCATCCGTCCCGCGGGCCTGCAGATCGCCAGCCTCGAGGACGTGAAGCTGCAGACCGTCGGCAACCACCCGGTCTCGACGCAGTACCGGCTGCTGATGGGCGACACCAACAGCACCCGCGACCGGCTGGCCACCGGCCATGTCATGAAAAGCCTCTACGTGATGGAGTTCGAGCCGGGCGGCACCAACTTCCCGCACCATCACGAGCACGAGGAGGAAATCTATCTGCTGCTCGACGGCGAGGGCGAGATGGTGGCGGGCAGCGGCATGGACGGGATCGAGGGCCGGTTCGCGGCCCGGCCGGGCGACGCCTACTTCTACCGGGCGAACGCCACGGTCGGCTTCTACAACAGCGACGCGCCCGGGGCGAAGAAGGCCCGCATCCTGGCGGTGCGCTCCACCGCCCCGCTTCGCAAGGAGGGCGGCTGAACCCTCAGCGGCGGGCGGGCAGGTCGCGCTCCATATAGAGCGCTCCCGGCCCGTACCCGGCCAGCTTGGCGGCCATCTGGGGCGTCGAGCGGTCGACGAAGCCGCGCCGGCGCCAGTAGGCGGCGGCGGCCTCGACCGCCACCAGGGACATCGCGGGCAACCCCTGGGCCGCCGCTTCCAGTTCCTCCAGGACCGCCGCGACCACGCCCGCGCCCCGCGCCTCGGGCGCCAGCGCCAGGTCGTGGATGAACCAGCTGTCGGACTCCGGCGGCAGGGCGCCGACCAGGGCGCCCAGGGCCGGCGGAGCGAAGCGGGGCCAGGGATGGCTGATCACATAGCCGGCCACCGTCTCGCCCGCGCCATAGACCCGGCAACCCGCCGGGCACAGGGTGATGCGCTCGGCGAAGACCTCGTCGCGTTCGGGCGGGGCGGTGACCAGGGCGCGGGACAGGGCGCCGATGACGGCGGCGTCAGGCGTCCGGGCAGGTCGCCAGGAAAGCTTGTCCTTCATTCCCGATTCAATCTCAGGCTTTCTATGCGGCTGCTCAGCTCGCCATATCCGCAAGGCTCAATGAGAAGCATGAGCCGGCTCAGCGATAGAGTCTTGGTCTCCGGCAAGACCGACGTGGGCGCCGGATAGAATACCCACTGCGCCGGGTTGCGATGATCTGCGGTGTCATCAACCACTGCGTGGTCGGCGAAAATATAAAGATCCGCATTGCGTCCCGGTTCGGCGAACCACGCAGAACCTTCCCAACGGCCTTGTCGCGACGCGATGTCGAACCTTCTTTGGCCAAGACGACGCGGCGGCGCCCATGTCTGACGCGCGGCTGATTGCTTAACTTCTAGGCGCGTTCCGTCCGCGTGCTCGAAATCCCAAGCCGCCCAATCAGCGGCGGTCCACCGCCAGCTTTTTGGCAACGCCAAATCCACCATAGCCTCGACAATAACGGCTCTCAGATTGTTCTGGATTAGCGGACGACCAAAGGTAGCATATGAAGCATGGTGGCGAACAAGCTCCATCTGCGTTGCCGAAGTTATCATTCGATCCGTTCCGCTTTCAGGATGATCACGAGCGGCTGATCATCAGCATCAAATGATCGTCTCGCCTCAAGGATGGCATCCTCGATTTTGATCTGTCCCCAAACGCTCATGGTTTCTTTGGGGCAACCATCAAACTGATAGGTGATAACCCAGTCGTATCCGGCTCCCCCAACCAGGGTCATGGACTGTATCCCTCCACGCCAGAACCATGTCTTCGAAGTAGAACGCGTTATAGCGCTACCTCGGCGCCGCCTGAGCAAAGATTGGCGACCTTCGGAATTTTTCCCGTGGGCGAAGCACGCAATGGATCAGTGGAGCGTAGCGGTCTGCATCATGCGAAACACGCCGTTTGAGCCGTCCCCGGAACGCAAAACGCCGCCCCGGAGGGCGGCGTCAGGAACTGCCTGAGCAGTTGAATTTGGAGCGGGCGAAGAGATTCGAACTCTCGACCCCAACCTTGGCAAGGTTGTGCTCTACCACTGAGCTACGCCCGCGCTCCTCGAAGTCACCGCCCGGAAGCGCCGCCTCGAAAATTCGAAGGCGGCTTATGGCAGAGGGCCAGGGGCTTGGCAAGCGCCTGTACGACGCTTTCAGCCGCGGAATTTCGGGGTCTTCAGCTTGCGCTTGTTGACGTGCCCTTCCGGTCCCGGCGTGGCCAGTTCCTCGGGGTATTCGCCCTTGAAGTAATAGCGCTGCCAGGCCTCCTTGGTGGCCTCCGGATCGCCGCGGAAAATCCGCCGGTTGAACTCGCTGCGGTGTTTCTCCCAGACGTCGTACTGGTTGCGCAGCTCGGGATTCGAATCCATCCGGCGGATCACCGGCTGGATGTCGTGCAGGGTCTTGTCCTGCAGCAGGGTGATGAAACAGAACGGCTCGTCCTTCTCGAACCGCACCTTGCCGGGGCGGGTGAACAGCCAGTTCATGGTGAAGGGGAAAGGCAGCCAGTCGGTCTCCACCACCCCGGCCAGAGGCTGGATGCCGTCCTTGACGTGGTTGGGCGCGCCCATGGCCATCATCGACCAGCCGGGCGGCGTGCGGAACAGGTAGCCCGGGTGGAAGGTCAGCACCCCATAGGCGAAGTGGCTGGACGCCAGCAGGTGGAAGTCGGGATTGGGCCGGTCCGGCTTGAGGGTGATGTCGCTCTGGGAGATGCCGCCGTTCCACTCGGCGGTGAACGACATCGGGCAGAGGATCTCCCAGCCAGACGAATTGGCCATGTTCAGCGGCAGGCAGCGATAGGCGTGGCGGCTGGCGAAGGCGTCCATCCAGGCCCGCTGCGTCCGGCCGGGGACGATCTCCGGCGGCCGCGCGGTTGTCGGGTAGCACTCCAGTTCCATGGTCAGCTCGGGGCGAAGGTGGATAGGCGGGTCCGACCCTTAGGTGCGGGTCGCCTTCCCGTCCAGTTCCGCTATGCAGGGGCCCATGAAGACCCGCGCCCAGCTCCTGGCTTTCCTCGACGAGAGCGGCGTCGCCCAGACCACCCACGACCATCCCGCGGTCTTCCGCGTCGGCGAGGGCGAGGAGATCAAGGCGGCCATTCCCGGCGCCCACACCAAGAACCTGTTCCTGAAGGACGCCAAGGGCCAGCTCTGGCTGATCTCGGCCGCCGACAGCACGGTCATCGACCTGAAGCGGTTGCACACGGTCATCGGCTCGGGGCGGCTGTCGTTCGGCGCCGAGGCCCTGATGGTGGAGACCCTGGGGGTGACCCCTGGCTCGGTCACCGCCCTGGCCCTGATCAACGACCGCGACCGCCGGGTGCGGTTCGTGCTGGACCGGGCGCTGGCGGAAGCGGCCCAGGTGAACTTCCATCCCCTGACCAACACGGCGACGACCACGCTCGACGCCGAGGGCTTCCGCGCCTTCCTGCGGGCCCTGGCGGTTCGTCCGCTGGTGGTGGACTTCACCGCGATGAAAGTGCTGGAAGAAGCCGAGCTGCGTTGAAGCGGGCGCGGGTTGCGACCATCTTCGCGGGCGAAGCGTTTTGAGGCGGACGGCGTGTCGGCCGGACGATTGACGAGGAAACGGCCATGACCCTGATCGGGGACACCACCGGCAAGACGCCGGCCGGCGACATCATCAAGGACGCGACGGACGCCAGCTTCGTCGCCGACGTCATCGAGGCCTCGAAGGTCCAGCCGGTCATCGTCGATTTCTGGGCCACCTGGTGCGGCCCGTGCCGCCAGCTCGGCCCGTCGCTGGAAAAGGCCGTGACCGCCGCCAAGGGCGCGGTGAAGCTGGTCAAGATCGACATCGACAAGAACCCCGCCTTCGCCGGCCAGCTGCGCGTGCAGTCGATCCCGGCGGTGTTCGCCTTCATCGACGGTCAGCCGGTCGACGGCTTCATGGGCGCCCTGCCCGACAGCCAGGTGAAGCAGTTCGTCGATCGTCTTGCCCAGCAGGGCGGGGCCGGCGGCGGAGTCGACGACCTGCTGGCGATGGCGAAGGAGTCGCTGGAGATCGGCGACCTCGGCGGGGCCGCCCAGGCCTATGCCGGCGTGCTGCAGGAGGACCCGACCAATGTGAAGGCGATCGGCGGTCTCGCCAGGGTCTACATGACCGGCGGCGATGCGGAGCGGGCGCGGGAGGTGCTGGCCCTGGCCCCGGCGGACGCGAAGGATCCCGACATCGACGGCGTCCGCGCGGCCCTGGCGCTGGCCGAGGACGCGCCGTCCGACACCGCCGGGTTCGAACGGCGGCTGATCGCCGACCCCGACGACCACGAGGCGCGGTTCGACCTCGCCAAGGCGCTGGCCGGCCACGGCCGGATGGGCGAGGCGGTCGACCACCTCCTGACCATCGTCGAGCGCGACCGCGCCTGGAACGACGACGCGGCCCGCAAGCAGCTGCTCACCATCTTCGAGGCCGCCGGTCCCAGTTCGGAGGTCGCCCGGCAGGGCCGGCGCCGGCTCTCCACCATCCTGTTCAGCTAGCGGCGCGCGGAGGCGGCGATGGCGGGCTATCGAAGGGCGGCGGACCTGCCGCAGATGATCCCGGTCTTCCCGCTCGACGGGGCGCTGCTGCTGCCGGGCGGCGACCTGCCGCTGCAGATTTTCGAGCCGCGCTACCTCAACATGGTCGACGACGTCATGGCCGGCGACCGGATCATCGGCATGATCCAGACCCGGCCGGGCGGCGATCGCAGCCGACCGATGCTGGCCGATGTCGGTTGCGCCGGTCGCATCACCGCCTATGCCGAGACCTCGGACGGCCGCTACCTCATCACCCTCACCGGCGTCTGCCGTTTCGAGCCGGGCGAGGAGCTCAGCCTCCGCTCGCCCTACCGCCAGGTGCGGGCCCGCTACGACCGGTTCGAGGGGGACCTGGCGCGCGACGACCAGGCCCAGGCGGCCGAGGCGGTGCGCGGCCGCTTCGCCCAGGCTCTGAAGCGCTACCTGAACCGACGCGAGCTGGACATCGACTGGGAGACCGCCAAGAGCGCGCCGCTGGAAGCCCTGGTCAACAGCCTGGCCATGGGACTGCCGTTCGAGCCCGCCGAGAAGCAGGCCCTGCTGGAGGCGCCGGACCTGACCGGCCGGTTCGAGACCCTGGCGACCCTGCTGGAGATCGACGCCGTGGACGACGGCGATGACGAAGGTCATTCGGTGCAGTAGATGTGGCGGCCATGAGCGACACCGCCGTTCCCGAGACCCCCGTTTCCGAAAGCTTCGCGGCCTTCGAGGTCGATGTCGATCCGCGCCTGCTGGAGGTCCTGGTCTGTCCGGTGACCCAGGGCCCGCTGGAGCTTGACCGCGCCCGGGGCGAACTGGTCAGCCGACGCGCTCGCCTCGCCTATCCGATCCGCGACGGCGTGCCGATCATGCTTCCAGAGGAAGCCCGCGAACTGGCCGAAGGCGAATAGCTACAGGGCCTCGCCCCTGAGCAGGCGCGGCAGGTCGCCGACCCCGCCGCCCGCCTGCTGCATGAAGAACCGCCGGGCCGGCCCGATCCGGTTGACGGTCGCCATCCCCGCGCCCCGGGCCAGCCGCAACAGCGGGTTGTCGTTCGAGAACAGTCGCACGAAGGCGTCCATGCCGGCCGAAAGGGTGACGGTGTCGAACCGCCGCCAGGCCGCATAGCGCTCCAACACCGCCTCGGAGCCGAAGTCCTCGCCCAGCCGGCTGGCCTCGACCAGCGTCTCGGCCAGGGCGGCGGCGCCCTTCAGGCCCAGGTTCAGCCCCTGTCCGGCGATGGGATGCACCCCGTGCGCCGCGTCGCCGAGCAAGGCGACCCGGTGGCCGGCCAGCCGTTCGGCGAGCTGCAGGCTCAGTGGATAGGTGAACACCGGCCCCTCCACGGTCGCGGCGCCGAGGAAGTCGCCGAACCGTCGCTGCAGGTGGGCGTGGAACACCTCCGGCCGGGCCGCCTTCAGGGCCGCCCCGCGCCGGTTGCTCTCGGTCCACACAAGATTGGCCCGGTTCTCGGTCAGCGGCAGGATGGCGAATGGCCCGCCGGGCAGGAAGAACTCGTGCGCCACGCCGCCGTGGGGCCGCTCCATCCGCACGGTCGTCACCACCCCGGTCTGGGCGTAGTCCCAGCCCACCGTGCCGATGCCGGCCTCGGTGCGGATCACCGACCCGCGGCCCTCGGCGCCCACCACCAGCGGCGCACGGAAGCTGCGGCCGTCGGCGAGGGTGACGCTGGCGGCGCGCGGGCCGAAGCTCGCGCCTACCACCCGCGCCGGCGCCAGCACCTCGATGCCGGCGGCGGCGATCCCCTGGGCGAGCGCCGCGCGGATATGTCGGTTCTCCAGCAGGTATCCCAGCGGCTCGCCCTCCGACCGGTCGGCGATCTCGGCGGCGTCGAAGCGCAGGTAGAACGACCCCGGCGCGGCCGATGCGGCCCCCGGCGTCGGGCCGTCGGTGACGAGGATCTGCTCGATCCGCTGGGCGTGCGGGTCCAGCGCCGGCGCGACACCGAGGGCCCGCCACTGGCGGTAGGCGGCGTAGGCGATGGCCGAGGCCCGGCCGTCGAAGGTCGGCGCCACCTGAGCGTCAAAGGCCACCGGGTCGATCAGCAGCGGCTTCAGCCCCGCCCCCGCCAGGGCGAGCGCCAGGGTGGCGCCGGCCATCCCCGCGCCGGCGATGATCACGTCGGCGTCGAAAGCGGCGTCGGCGCCGCCGCCGTGCGCCGTGCTGGAGGTCCCACTCATCTTCCCGATACGCCACGATCCCGCGGCGACGTCCAGTATCCGTGCGGCGCCCCGGGTTTCTTGGACCGGCGAGTCCATTTGCAACTTGCCGTCCGGCCCGCCGCGGCATTACCTGCGCTCGCCAATGGACTCGCCGGTCCACCTTTCAAAGTTCTGTGGAGCGCGCAAATGGCCATCCCGAAAAAACGCCGGGCGGCACCGTTTTCGCGCGCGACCGCCGCCGTCCACCGAAACGGGGCCCGTTAATGCCGCGGGTGGCCGGCCAGATCGACCGCGCCAAAAGCGAAGCGATCCTCGACGCCGCGCTTGAGGTCATGGCGGAGCGCGGCGTCGCGGGCGCCATCGAGGAGATCGCCCGGCGCGCCGGGGTCTCCAAACAGACCATCTACAATCACTACGGCTCCAAGGCCGGGCTGGTTCAGGCGCTGTGCCAGCGGCGTGTCGCCGAGATGACCGCACCGCTGGAGGCTCCGGACGCCGTCGAACGCCCTCAGGAGGCCCTGGCCGGCTTTGCGCGGGTCCTGCTCCAGACCGTGCTGAACCCGAGCCGCTTCACCCTCATGCGAATCGCCATGCAGGGCGCGGCGGAGATGCCCGAGGTCGGCCGGGCGACCTTCGAGGCCGGCCCGCGCGCCAATCGCCGCAAGCTCGCCGACTTCATCGCCCTGGAGGCCGCCGCCGGCCGGCTTCACGCGCCCGACGCCATGCAGGCGGCCGAGTTCTTCGCCGGCATGGTGATCGGCTCGTTCCAGATGGCCGTGCTGCTGGGCGTCGATCCCGAGGTCGACGAGGCGCGCGCCGAGGCGGTGGCCCGGGAGGCGGCGGCCCGCTTCATGCGGGCCTACGCGCCTTGAAGGGCGTCAGCCCTCCTCGTCGTCGGTGAAGCCCATGATGTGGAAGCCGGCGTCGACGTGGATCAGCTCGCCGGTCGTCGACTTGCCCAGGTCGGACAGCAGCCACAGGGCGCAGCCGGCGACGCCCTCCATGGTGGTGTCCTCCTTCATCGCCGACAGCGAGCGGCCCTTGGCCAGCATGCCGCGGCCGCCGGAGATGCCGGCCAGCGACAGGGTGCGCATGGCGCCCGGCGAGACCGCGTTCACCCGGATGCCCTTCGGTCCCAGGTCGCGCGCCGCATAACGGCTGGCCGCCTCCAGGGCCGCCTTGGCGACCCCCATGGTGTTGTAGTTCGGGATCGCCCGCTCCGAGCCCATGTAGGTCAGGGTGATGATCGAGCCGCCGCTCTCCGGCATCAGCTCGGCCGCGCGCCGGGCGCAGTCGACGAAGCTGAAGGCCGAGATGTTCATGGCGCGCAGGAAGCCGTCCCGGGTGGTGTTGTCGACGAACGAGCCCTTCAGCTCGTCCTTGTTGGCGAAGGCGATGGCGTGGACGAAGAAGTCGATCTGGCCGAAGGCCTCCTTCACCGTCGCGAAGGCGGCGTCCATCGATGCGTCGTCGGTGACGTCGACGGGGGCCAGCACCTTCACTCCGATGCTTTCGGCCAGCGGCTGCACGCGCCGCTCCATGCCCGGCAGGTGCAGGAAGGCCATCTCCGCGCCCTGGGCGGCCAGTTGCGAGGCGATGCCCCAGGCGATGGACTGGTGGTTCGCCACGCCGGTGACGATCCCGCGCTTGCCCTTCATCAGTTCGCCCTTGGGCATCTGATAGTCGTCGGCCACGTGCCGCTCTCCTCACATTGTTCTGGGCGGTTTGTCGCCGGGGCGGCGGCGGCGCGCAAGCCCATCCTTCCGGTCGCCGGGAGGCGGGGCGCGGACGGGAGATGGGTTTTGCCGAGGGGGCGGGCCGCCCTCCCCGGGACGCGGCCTAGACCCGGCTCATCACCAGGCAGCCGTTGGTGCCGCCGAAGCCGAAGCTGTTCGACATCACCGTCTGCAGCGGCTTGTCGATCCGCTCGCGCACGATCGGCAGGTCCGCGAACGCCGGGTCGAGGTTCTCGATATGGGCGCTCTCGGCGGCGAAGTCGTTGTTGAGCATCAGCAGGCTGTAGATCGCCTCCTGCACGCCGGCCGCGCCGAGGCTGTGGCCGGTCAGCGACTTGGTCGACGAGATCAGCGGCGGCGTGTCGCCGAACACCGCGCGGACCGCCTCCATCTCTTTCTGGTCGCCGACCGGGGTCGAGGTGCCGTGCGGGTTCAGGTAGTCGATCGGAGTCTTCACCGTCTCCATGGCCAGCCGCATGCAGCGCGCCGCGCCCTCGCCGGACGGGGCGACCATGTCGTAGCCGTCGGAGTTCGCCGCGTAGCCGACGATCTCGCCGTAGATCTTCGCGCCGCGGGCCTTGGCGTGCTCATAGTCCTCGAGCACCAGCATGCCGGCCCCGCCGGCGATGACGAAACCGTCGCGGTCGCGGTCATAGGCGCGGCTGGCCACCGCCGGCCGGTCGTTGAAGTTGGAGCTCATCGCGCCCATGGCGTCGAACAGCACCGACAGGGTCCAGTCGAGCTCCTCCACGCCGCCAGCGAAGACCACGTCCTGCTTGCCCATCAGGATCTGCTCGTAGCCGGTGCCGATGCAGTGCGCCGAGGTGGCGCAGGCCGAGGAGATCGAGAAGTTCAGGCCACGGATCTTGAACCAGGTCGCCAGGGTGGCGGACGGGCCGGAGCTCATCGCCTTGGGGACGGCGAAGGGGCCGACCCGCTTGGGACCGCGGGTCCGGGCGGTCTCGGCCGCTTCGACGATGGTCCGCGTCGACGGTCCGCCGGCGCCGACCACCAGGCCGGTCCGCTCGTTCGAGATCTCGGACTCCTCAAGCCCGGAATCGGCGATCGCCTGTTCCATGGCGATGTGGCCGTAGCCCGTGCCCTGGGCCAGGAAGCGGGCCGCGCGCCGGTCGACCAGGGATTCCCAGTCGATCTGCGGCGGGGCGTGGACCTGCGAGCGGAAGCCGAGCTCAGCGTACTCGGGCGCCGCGACGATCCCCGACCGCGCTTCCCGCAGCGAGGCCAGGACCTCCTGGGCGTTGTTGCCAATGGACGAGACCACGCCCATTCCGGTGACGACGACGCGACGCATGATTCCTTCCCGCTTATCCGGCCTTACGGCCGCTGGTAGAGGCCGACGCGGAGGTCCGACGCCGTATAGATGGGGTTGCCGTCGGCTTCGAGCACGCCGTCGCCGATGCCCATGACGAGGCGGCGGTTGATCACCCGCTTCATCTGGATCTTGTAGGTGACCTTCTTGATGTCCGGCGTGACTTCGCCGGCGAACTTCACCTCGCCGCAGCCCAGGGCGCGGCCGCGGCCCTTGCCGCCGATCCAGCCCAGGTAGAAGCCGACCAGCTGCCACAGGGCGTCGAGCCCCAGGCTGCCGGGCATCACGGGGGCGCCGATGAAGTGGCAGCCGAAGAACCAGAGGTCCGGATTGATGTCGAACTCGGCCTCGATCTCGCCCTTGCCGAACTCGCCGCCCTCGTCGGTGATCTTGATGATGCGGTCGAACAGCAACATCGGCGGCGCGGGCAGCTGGGCGTTGCCCGGCCCGAACATCTCGCCGCGGGCGCAGGCCATGAGCTCTTCGAAGCTGTAGTGATCCTTGGCCTTCACGCTCGTCATTTGCTGTTCCGTCCCCATGGAGGGTCTGGCCCTATCAGAGCCGACGGCGCCGCTCAACGGCGCAATTGGCCGCCCAAAGGGCAGGTTCAACCACCGATCGCGGCGCCGGCGGGCGTCGTCAGCGGCACTGGGACGTCTCGGCTGTGCCCCAGAGTTCGCCCTCGCGCGCCCAGCCGGAGACCCCATCGACACGCATGCGGCACCAGCCCTTGTCGCACCGGACCAACGCGGCCATGGCCTGCGGGTTCAGATAGGCGGCGGGCGGAGCATCGGCTTTCGGCCGGCGGCGCAGCACCACCGGCGCCGGCCGGATGTTCATCACTGAGCGGCGACCGTCGGTTGTTCGCCGGTGCACCCAGGCCAGGCCCCCGCGCGGATCGCAGACCCGCCGCCATTCGCTGGTCTCGGCCACCACCTGCACCGGCAGGCTGCGGACCCGGTAGACCCACAGCAGGCGATGGTCGTCGCCGGGCCCGGCGCGGGCGTTCACCTTGTCGAACTTGAGGGTCACGTAGCGCGGCACCGGCAGGCCCGAGGGTGTCGGTCGGTCGGCGGCCTGCGCGGCCACCGACAGGGCGCAGCTGGCGACGACCGCCAGCGCTCCGCTTTTCAGCAGCGCCCTCATAACCCGCGTCATCCGCCCCGCCTCGCCTTGGCCCAGAAAGGCCGTTTTGATAGAGGTTTACGAAATCGGGCGCCGCCCGAACCGCGGTCGCCGAAACGTCGCCGTTTCAGTTCGTCACCCTCTGCATCCCGCCCTCTTATCCAGTTCGCCCATGCCCGCCCGCAAGCCGAAAGTCATTGTCACGCGCAAACTTCCGGATCCGGTCGAGACCCGGATGCGCGAGCTGTTCGACACCGAGCTGAACCTCACCGACGCCGCCCTGGACCGCGCCGCCCTGGTCGAAGCCATCGGCCGCGCCGACGTGTTGGCGCCGACCATCACAGACCGGATCGACGCGGCCCTGCTGGAGAAGGCCGGCGAGCGGCTGAAGCTGATCGCCAACTTCGGCGCCGGGGTAGACCATATCGACGTGGCCGCGGCCAACGCCCGGGGGATCACCGTCACCCACACGCCCGGGGTTCTGACCGAGGACACCGCCGACCTGACCATGGCCCTGATCATGGCCGTCGCCCGCCGGCTGGTGGAAGGCGCCAACGTGACGCAGGGCGGCGGCTTCAAGGGCTGGTCGCCGACCTGGATGCTCGGCCGCCGGATCACCGGCAAGCGTCTCGGGATCATCGGCATGGGCCGCATCGGCCAGGCGGTCGCCCGCCGCGCCAAGGCCTTCGGCCTGCAGATCCATTACCACAACCGCAAGCCGGTCAGCCCGCGCATCGCCGAGGAGCTGGAAGCCACCTACTGGGACAGTCTGGACCAGATGCTGGCGCGGATGGACATCGTTTCCGTCCACTCGCCGCACACCCCGGCGACCTACCACCTGCTCTCCGCGCGTCGCCTGAAGCTGCTGCAGCCGCACGCCATCGTCATCAACACCGCCCGGGGCGAGATCATTGACGAGAACGCCCTGGCCGACCTGCTGAAGACCCGCGCCATCGGTGGCGCCGGGCTCGACGTCTTCGAGTTCGAGCCGGCGATCAATCCGAAGCTGCTGGGCCTGCCCAACACCGTGCTGCTGCCGCACATGGGCTCCGCCACCCTGGAGGCCCGCATCGACATGGGCGAGAAGGTGATCATCAACATCCGCACCTGGATGGACGGCCACAAGCCGCCCGACCGGGTCATCCCGTCGATGCTTTAACCCCGCCGCAGACCGGGCAGTCCGGGTCGGCGCCCACCCGCACCGTCCGCGTCTCCGCGGCCAGACCATCGTAGATCAGCAGCCGCCCGGACAGCGGCTCGCCGGCGCCGGTGATCAGCTTGATCGCCTCCATCGCCATCAGCGAGCCGACCACCCCGGCCAGGGCGCCGACGACCCCCACGACGGCGCAGGTCTCCGCGTCCGGCGGGACATCCGGCACCAGGCAGCGATAACAGGGCCGCCCCGGAAACACCCCGACCTGGCCGGTCCAGCGCCCGATGGCCCCGGAAACCAGGGTCTTGCCGTGACGCACGCAGGCGGCGTTGACCGCGAACCGGGTGGCGAAGTCGTCGGTGCCGTCCAGCACCAGGTCGACGCCCTGCACCAGGGCGTCGGCGCTCTCGTCGTCGAAGCGGCCCTGATAGCCGGCCACGAAGACATGCGGGTTCATGGCGGCCAGCCGGTCGCAGGCGGCCTCCACCTTCGGCTCGCCGATGTCGCTCTCGGCATAGATCACCTGCCGCTGGAGGTTGGACAGGTCCACCACGTCCGGGTCGGCCAGCATCACCGTGCCTACCCCGGCGGCGGCCAGGTAGAGGGCGGTGGGCGAGCCCAGGCCGCCTGCGCCGACGATCAGCACGCTGGCGGCCTTGAGCTTCTGCTGCCCCGGCCCGCCGACCTCGCGCAGCACCAGATGGCGGGCGTAACGCTCGACCTCCTCGTCGGTGAAACTCATCGCCCTGTCCCTCACGCCTTGACCTTGGTCCGCACGCTGCTCACATCGCCGCCATGTCCAGAGACACCACTTTCCCCGATTGGCATGGCACCACAATCCTGGCGGTCCGCAAGGGCGGCTCCACCGTGATCGCGGGGGATGGCCAGGTGTCGATGGGCCAGACCATCGTCAAGGGCAACGCCCGGAAGGTCCGCCGGCTGGCGGGCGGCCGGGTGATCGCCGGCTTCGCGGGCGCCACCGCCGACGCCTTCACCCTGATCGAACGGCTGGAGGCCAAGCTGGAGCAGTATCCCGACCAGCTCGCCCGCGCCTGCGTCGACCTGGCCAAGGACTGGCGCACCGACCGCTACCTGCGAAAGCTGGAGGCCATGCTGCTGGTCGCCGACAAAGACGCCATCTTCACCGTCACCGGGGTCGGCGACGTGCTGGAGCCCAACGACGGGGTGGCGGCCATCGGTTCGGGCGGCAACTACGCCCTGGCGGCCGCCAAGGCGCTGATCGACACCGATCTCGACGCCGAGGCCATGGCCCGCAAGGCGATGCGCATCGCCGCCGACATCTGCGTCTACACCAACGGGGAGCTGACGGTTGAGAGGCTCTGAGGCGGCGATCCTCGCCGCCCTCGCCATAGCCGCCCTGCCCGCGGCGGCCCAGGCCCAGGCCAACCCCGCGCCGGTGATCGCCGCGGAACGGGCCTTCGCCGCCCGCGCCGCGGAAGTCGGCGTGGCCCAGAGCTTCCTCGACTTCATGACCGACGACGCCATCGTCTTCAGCCCCGGTCCGGTGAACGCGCGCGAACTCTACGGCGCCCGCCCGCCCGGAAAGGCCCCGAAGGACGGCGGCCCGCTGCTGGCCTGGTGGCCCAACTGGGCCGGTATCTCCCGCTCCGGCGACCTCGGCTTCACCACCGGCCCGGCCGAACTGAACGGCCGCCGCTCGGTGAACTACTTCACCATCTGGCGGAAGCAGCCGGACGGCGGCTGGAAGTGGGTCTACGACGGCGGCGCCTCCGACTCCTCCCGGGGCCGGCCGGCCGACGCCCCGGTCGAGATCCTGCCGCCCGGCGACCGGCGGCCGATCACCGCCGCGGCCGCCCTTCATCAGGTCGGGGTCGAGGAGACCCGGCTGGCCGCCACGGCCGCCACCGACCTGCGTGGCGCCTTCCGGGCAGTGCTGGCCCCCGACGCTCGCATGCAGGGTTCGACCCTACCGCCCGCCACCACGCCGCAGGCGATCGAGCGCGAGCTGGCCACGCGGTCCCCGGCGATCGCCTTCACCCCGCTTGGCGGCGGCGCTTCCGACGTCGGCGACCTCGCCTGGACCTACGGCCAGGCGCGCTGGACCCCGGCCGGCGCCGGGGCTGACGCGGCGGCCACGGGCCACTATGTGCGCATCTGGCAAAGGCGCACCGACGGCTGGCGGCTGGTGTTCGACCAGCTCTCCGACGACGCGCCGGCGCCCTAATCCCCCGTTAGACCAGGACCATGACCGAATTCTCTCCCCGCGAGATCGTCTCCGAGCTCGACCGTTTCATCGTCGGCCACCCCGAGGCCAAGCGCGCCGTCGCCGTGGCCCTGCGCAACCGCTGGCGACGTCGGCGGGTGCCTGACGACCTGCGCGACGAGGTCACGCCCAAGAACATCCTGATGATCGGGCCCACCGGGGTCGGCAAGACCGAGATCGCCCGCCGGCTGGCCAGGCTCGCCCAGGCGCCGTTCCTCAAGGTCGAGGCCACCAAGTTCACCGAGGTCGGCTATGTCGGCCGAGACGTCTACCAGATCGTCCGCGACTTGGTCGAGAGCGCCCTGCAGATGGTCCGCGAGAAGCGGCGGGCAGGCGTCCGCGCCCGGGCGGAGGCCGCCGCCGAGGAGCGGATCCTCGACGCCCTGACCGGCCCCGGCTCCACCGCCGCCCGCGAGAGCTTCCGCCGGAAGCTGCGGGCCGGCGAGCTGAACGACAAGGAGGTCGAGCTGCAGATGGCCGACACCTCCTCGCCGTTCGGCAACATGGAGATACCGGGTCAGCCGGGCGCCTCGATGGGCATGCTCAACATCGGCGACATGTTCGGCAAGGCGTTCGGCGGCCGCACCAAGACCCACAAGACCACCGTCGCGGGGGCCCATGCCCCGCTGATCGCCGAGGAAAGCGACAAGCTGCTCGACCAGGAGGCCCTCACCCAGGAGGCCCTGGAGCTGGCCGAGAACCAGGGCATCGTCTTCCTCGACGAGATCGACAAGGTCGCTTCCAGCAAGGACCGCCACGGCGCCGACGTCAGCCGCGAGGGCGTCCAGCGGGACCTGCTGCCGCTGATCGAGGGGACCACCGTCTCCACCAAGCACGGCCCGGTGAAGACCGACCACATCCTGTTCATCGCCTCCGGCGCCTTCCACGTCGCCAAGCCCTCGGACCTGCTGCCCGAGCTGCAGGGCCGCCTGCCGATCCGCGTCGAACTGAAGGCCCTGACCCGCGAGGACATGCGCCGCATCCTGGTGGAGCCGGAAGCCAACCTGATCCGGCAGCATCAGGCGCTGCTGGCCACCGAGGGCGTCGCCCTGACTTTCACCGAGGACGCCATCGACGCCCTGGCCGACGCCGCCGTCAGCGTGAACGGCTCCGTCGAGAACATCGGCGCCCGCCGGTTGCAGACCATCCTGGAGAAGGTGCTGGAGGAGGTGAGCTTCACCGCCGCTGACCGCAACGGCGAGACCGTGGTCGTCGACGCGGCCTATGTCGCCGCCCGCATCGGCGGGCTGTCGCAGGACAGCGACCTGTCGCGCTACATCCTCTAGGCGGGATCGCGCCATGTGCATGGGCTGCCTGTCGATCTCCCGGCGCAGGGTCTTCGCCGGCCTCGCCGCCACCGTGGCCCTGGCGGGCTGCGCCGAGAACGCCGAAACCGGGCGCAGCCAGCTTGCCTTGGTGGACGACGCCCAGCTCGCGCAGCTGGCCGACCAGGCGTGGGCCGAGATGACCGCCCAGATCGGTCCGGTCGGCGATCCCGCGATGCAGGCGCGCCTGACCGCCCTGGCCGCGCCGCTGGCCGCGGCGGCCCGCCGGCCCGATCTCGACTGGCGTTTCGCCGTGCTGGACTCCCCCGAGCTGAACGCCTTCGTCCTGCCCAACGGCAAGGTGGGCGTGTTTCGCGGCCTGATGGAGTTCGCCCGCGACGACGACGAGCTCGCCTCGGTGATCGCGCACGAGGCCGGCCACATCGTCGCGCGCCACCCGAGCGAGCGGGTCAGCCAGCAGCTCGCCGTCCAGGCCGGGGTCTCCATCGCCCAGGCCCTGCTGTCCGGCGAGGGCGGCGAGAACGACGAACTGATCGCCGGCGCCCTTGGGCTCGGCGCGGTCTACGGCGTGATCCTGCCGTTCTCGCGTAGCCACGAACTCGAAGCCGACCGGATTGGCGTCGGCCTGATGGCCGAGGTCGGCATGGACCCGCGCGGCGCGGTCACGTTCTGGCAGCGGATGATCGCCCGCGGCGACCAGGGCGCCCGGCCGCCGGAAGCGCTGTCGACCCATCCCGCCGACGGTCGGCGGCTAGCCGAACTGGAGGCGGCGGTCGCCGAGGTGGCCGGCTAGCTGCGTTCGCGGCGCGCCTGCCAGATCGCCCGTTCCAGCGCCTCCGCGAACTCCGCCCGCTCGCGCGGACTGAGCGCCCCGGCCACGGCCACCTCGCGCCCGGACAGGGCCAGGCGCAGCTCCAGGGCCCGGTCTTCCTGCTCGCGGTCGACGGCGACCCGGGTGAAGGCGGTCGGCGATTCCCAGACCACCCGGCTCCACTTCGGCGTCTCGAGCGTCACCCGCACGTCGCGGGCGGTGACCTGCACCCGCTCGACTTGCCGCTGGGCGCGGAAGCTGACCAGGAAGGCGATCGCCACCGCCAGCAGGTCCAGGCCCAGGAACACCGGCACCAGGGTCGCGCCCAGGCGCAGGAACACCAGGGCCGAGGCGCAATTGGCCAGGGTGACGATGCTGATCAGCACGATGAAGCCCCGCTCCGAAAGGGAGCGGTTCTGGGTGATCACGGCGTCCATGTAGAGCGGGCGGCTCATGGGGCGACACGATACGTCCGGAAATCGCCTTGGCGAAGCCCTGGCTGCACGCCATCTTCCCGGCCCATGGCCAGGACCGCCGCGAAACCCTCCCGACCTCGGCGTCTGCCGCCCCCCGAACAGGCCCGGATCGCCGAGATCTTCCGCCGGTTCGAGGAGCAGGAATCCGATCCGCGGACCGAGCTGAATTACGACAGCCCCTACACCCTGGTGGTCGCCGTGGCGCTGTCCGCCCAGGCCACCGACGTTTCGGTCAACAAGGCGACGGCCCGGCTGTTCGAGGTCGCCGACACGCCCGAAGCGATGTTGGCGCTCGGCGAGGAGGGGCTGAAGCCGTTCATCTCCTCCATCGGCCTGTTCAACACCAAGGCGAAGAACGTCATCGCCCTGTCGCGCATCCTGGTCGAACAGTACGGCGGCGAGGTCCCCCTGACGCGGGGGGCGCTGCAGGCCCTGCCCGGCGTCGGCCGCAAGACCGCCTCGGTGGTGCTGAACGAGCTGCGCATCGAGCCGGCCATCGCCGTCGACACCCACGTCTTCCGCGTCTCACACCGGCTGGGCCTGGCCTTCGGCAAGACCCCCGACGCGGTCGAGGCCGAGCTCATGGCGGTCGTCCCCGAACCGCTGCTGACCCGCGCCCATCACTGGCTGATCCTGCACGGCCGCTATGTCTGCGTCGCGCGGCGGCCGAAGTGCGAGGAATGCCCGGTCGCCGACCTCTGCCCCTCGCGCCACCTGTTCGCGGGGCCGGGATGAGCGGCGGGTCGCGCCTGCCCTTGAACGGCCTGCGCGTGTTCGAGGCCGCCGCCCGCCACGGCAGCTTCCTGAAGGCGGCCGAGGAGCTGGCCATCACCCCAGGCGCGGTCAGCCGGCAGATCAAGGCCCTGGAGGCCGAACTGAGCATCCGCCTGTTCGAGCGTTTCAACCGCGCGGTGCGGCTCACCGAGCCGGGCGGGCGGCTGGCGGTCGGCGTCCGTCAGGGGCTGGCGCAGGTCGCGGCCGCGGTGGACGAGGTGCGCTCGGCCCGGGGCGGCCCGCTGGTGGTCACCGCCATGCACTCCCTGGCCGCGAGATGGCTGGTCCCGCGGCTGCACCGGTTCAACGAACGGCATCCGGACGTGCAGGTGCTGGTCGAGGCCTCCGACGTCGCCGCGGACCTGGTGCGCGACCGCATCGACCTGGCCATCCGCTTCGGCCGCGGCCCCTATCCGAACCTGGCGGCCACCCGGCTGATCTCGACAGTGCAGTTCCCGGTCTGCAGTCCCAGGCTGCTGGAGGAGATGCACCTGGCGCACCCCAGCGACCTGTCGCGCGCCCTCCTGCTGGCCGACGTGAACCTCGGGGTCGGCGAGCCGTCCTGGCCCGACTGGCTGGCGGCGGCGGGCGCGCCTGAGGTCGACGCCGGGCGCGGGCAGCAGTTTTCCAACACCTATCTGGCGATTGAGGCCGCCCTCGCCGGCCGCGGCGTCGCCCTGGCCCAGCAGGCCATGGTGCTGGACGACATGGCGTCCGGGCGGCTGGTGCGGCCGTTCGCGACCGAGCTGCGGGCCGGCTATGACCACTGGATCGTGACCCTGCCGGAAAAGGCCGACCATCCCAACGTGCGCCGCTTCCGGACCTGGCTGCTGCGGCAGGCCGAGGCCGACGGCCTGCCGCGCATCGAGTGACCTCAGGTCAACTGACGGCCGGCCTTCTCGTTTGTAGTTCCGCTGGGAAAGTCCTCTCCTGCAGTCGCGTCGAACTGTTGGAGACCCCCGTGACCACCCTCACCCTTGCTCATCCGAAGATCAGGATCGCGCCCCTGTCGGCCGAGGACGTGCGCCGGCTGGTGGTCTGGGCCAGCGTCGCGGTGATGATAGTCATGCCGACCTTCCTCACCGCCCTTGCGATGAGCCGCGGCTGAGGTCGCCCGCCCGCCCGCGCCCCGCGCGTTGCCCCTGAGGCGCTTTCCCGCTAAGTCGCGCCGACACGCGGGAACCCACCAATGCCGGACCTTTACGACGTCGCCGCCATCGGCAACGCCATCGTCGATGTCATCGCTCCGGCGGACGACGCCTTCCTGACCGCCAACAGCCTACAGAAGGGCGCCATGATGCTGGTCGACGAGGACCAGTCGAAGGCGCTGTATGGCCGGATGCAGGCCGGCATCGAGGCCTCCGGCGGCTCGGCCGGCAACACTATCGCTGGCGTCGCCAGCTTCGGCGGCAAGGCCGCCTTCATGGGCAAGGTGGCCGACGACAAGCTGGGCGAGGTCTTCGCCCACGACATGCGCGCCATCGGCGCCCGTTTCGAGAACGCGCCCCTGGTCGGCGGTCCGGCCACCGCCGTCTCGATGATCAACGTCACCCCCGACGGCCAGCGCACCATGTGCACCTATCTGGGCGCCTCGGTGCAGTTCACCGACGCCGACGTCGAGAAGGACGTCGTCGAAGGGGCCAAGATCGTCTACCTCGAAGGCTATCTGTTCGACGCCGAGGCGGCCCGCCGCGCCTTCGCCAAGGCCGCGGCCCTGGCGCACGGCTCCGGCCGGATGATCGCCCTGACCCTGTCGGACTCCTTCGTGGTCGAACGCCACCGCGAAGCCCTGCTGGGCTTCATCGAAGGCCAGGTCGACCTGCTGTTCGCCAACGAGGCGGAAGTCACCGCCCTGTTCCAGACCGACGACTTCGATCGGGCGGCCGAAGCCCTGCGCCAGCGCGTCAAGCTGGCCGCCGTCACCCGCAGCGAGAAGGGCTCGGTGATCCTCAGCCAGGGCGAGCGCCTGACCGTCGCCGCCCAGCCGGTCGAGAAAGTCGTGGACACGACCGGCGCTGGCGACCAATACGCGGCGGGGTTCATGTTCGGCCTGTCCCGCGGCCGGCCGCTGCAGTCGTGCGGCTGGCTGGCCTCGCTGGCGGCGGCCGAGGTGATCTCGCATTACGGGCCGCGGCCGCTGGTGTCCCTGAAAGACCTCGCGGCCTCCAAGGGGTATTGAGATGAGCCGCAGGGCGGAAGTCGTCCGCAACACCAAGGAAACCCAGATCCGCGTCCTCGTGGACCTGGACGGGACCGGCGAGTCCCGGGTGTCCACCGGCGTGGGCTTCTTCGACCACATGCTGGAGAGCTTCGCCCGCCACGGCGGCTTCGACATCGAGGTCGACACCAAGGGCGACCTGCACATCGACATGCACCACACGGTCGAGGACACCGGCATCGTGCTGGGCCAGGCGTTCAACAGGGCGCTGGACGGCTTCAAGGGCGTGCGCCGGTTCGGCCACGCCTACATCCCGATGGACGAGACCCTCAGCCGCTGCGCCCTGGACCTGTCCAACCGTCCCTACCTGATCTGGAAGGTCGAGTACCGGACGCCGAAGGTCGGTGACATGGACACCGAGCTGTTCAAGGAATTCCACCACGCCTTCGCCATGAACGCGGGCGCCTGCGTGCATCTGGAAACCCTGTACGGGACCAACTCGCACCACATCGCCGAAAGCGGCTTCAAGGCCCTGGCCCGGGCGCTGCGCCAGGCGGTCGAGATCGACCCGAAGACCGGGGGCCAGGCGCCTTCGACCAAGGGCGTGCTCTAGGATTCCATGGAATGCAGAGCGTCGCCCTGATCGACTACGGGTCGGGCAACCTTCGCTCGGCCGAGAAGGCCCTGCTGAAGGCCGCCGACGGCCGCGCCGGGATCGTGGTCACCAGCGATCCCGAGACGATCGCCGCCGCCGACCGCGTCGACCTGCCGGGCGTCGGGGCCTTCGCCGCCTGCATGTCGGCCCTCAAGGCCCGCCCGGGCCTCGTCGAGGCCATGACCGAGGCGGTGCAGGGACGCGGCGCGCCCTTCCTCGGCGTTTGCGTCGGCATGCAGCTGCTTGCCTCGCGCGGGCTGGAGTTCGGCGAGACGCCCGGCCTGGACTGGATAGGCGGCGAGGTCCGCCGCCTGGAGCCGGCCGATCCGGCCGCCAAGGTGCCGCACATGGGCTGGAACGGCCTGGAGGGCGTCGGCGCCCAGCCGATCCTCGCCGGCCTCACCGACGGCGCGCCGGTCTACTTCACCCACTCCTTCGCCTTCTTCCCGACCGATGCGGCCGATGTCGCGGCCTGGGTCGACCACGGCGGGCGCTTCCCCGCCGCCGTCGCCAGGGGCAATGTCGCCGGCGTTCAGTTCCACCCGGAGAAATCGCAAGCCTCCGGCCTTTCCCTTCTCGCGCGCTTCCTGGAGTGGCGACCGTGATTCTATACCCCGCCATCGATCTCAAGGACGGCCAGTGCGTGCGCGTGGTGCACGGCGACCTGGACACCGCCACGGTGTTCAACACCTCCCCCGGCGACCAGGCCCGCGCCTGGGCTGACGGCGGCTTCCACTGGATTCATGTGGTCGACCTGAACGGGGCGGTGTCCGGCCGCGCGGTCAATGAGGCGGCGGTCGAGGAGATTCTCGGCGCGGTATCCGTGCCGGTGCAGCTCGGCGGCGGCATCCGCACCCTGCCGGACATCGAGCGCTGGATCGAGGCCGGCGTCTCCCGCGTGATCCTGGGCACCGTCGCGGTCCGTGAGCCGGAGATCGTCCGTCAGGCCGCCCGCAGGTGGCCCGAGCAGATCGCCGTCAGCGTCGACGTCCGCAAGGGCAAGGTCGCCGTCCAGGGCTGGACCGAGGACAGCGATCTCGACGCCGTCACCGTGGCCAGGCGCTTCGAAGACGTCGGCGTGGGCGCCCTGATCGTCACCGACATCGACCGTGACGGCACGGTGATGGGCTTCGACGTCGAAGCCTTCGGCGCCATGGCCGCCGCGGTGAACATCCCGGTGATCGCCGCCGGTGGCCTCGCCACCATCGACGACATCGTCCGGCTGAAGGCCCGCAAGGGCACGCCGGTGGCCGGCGCCGTGCTCGGCCGCGCGCTCTACAACGGCGCCATCACCCCGGCCGAGGCCCTGAAGGTCGCCGCCTGATGCTGTCCGTTCGCGTCATCCCCTGCCTGGACGTCAAGGACGGCCGGGTGGTGAAGGGCGTGCAGTTCGTCGCCCTGCGCGACGCCGGCGACCCTGTCGAACAGGCGCGCGCCTATGACGCCGCCGGGGCCGACGAGCTGATGTTCCTCGACATCACCGCCAGCCACGAGAACCGCGGCACCATCCTCGACGTCGTCGCCCGCACGGCCGAGGTCTGCTTCATGCCGCTGTCCGTCGGCGGCGGCATCCGCCAGGTGGAGGACGCCCGTCGCCTGCTGCTGGCCGGCGCCGACAAGATCTCGATCAACACCGCGGCGGTGAAGGACCGGACGCTGATCGCCGGCTGCGCCGACGCCTTCGGCTCCCAGGCCACCGTCGTCGCCATCGACGCCAAGCGGGTCGGCGAGCGCTGGCGGGTGTTCATCTATGGCGGCCGCGAGGACACCGGCCTCGACGTGGTCGACTACGCCGTCGACGCCGTGAAGCACGGCGCGGGCGAGATCCTGCTGACCTCCATGGACCGCGACGGGGCCAAGATCGGCTATGACGTCGAGCTGCTGAAGGCGGTGACCTCGGCGGTCGGCGTGCCGGTGATCGCCTCGGGCGGGGCCGGCAATGCGCAGCACATGATCGAGGCGGTGCAGCAGGGCGGCGCCGACGCGGTGCTGGCGGCCTCGATTTTCCACTTTGGCGAGCTTAGCGTGGGCCAGGTGAAGGCGGCCATGGCCGAGGCCGGCGTCCCGGTCCGCCGCACGGAGAACGCCGCATGAGCCGTTTCGACGAGGTGGTCGCGCGTCTGGTCGCCGTGATCGAGAGCCGCAAGGGGGCCGACCCGGCCAGCTCCTACACCGCCCGCCTGCTCGCCGACACCAACCTGGCCGCCAAGAAATTCGGCGAGGAAGCCATCGAGACGGTGATCGCCGCCGCCCGGTGCGACCGCCAGGCCATCGCTGCGGAAAGCGCCGACGCCATCTATCACTGGCTGGCCGTGCTGGCCGCTTGCGACGTCAGCCTCGACGACGTCGCCGCCAAACTGGAGGCCCGCGAGGGCGTCTCGGGCCTCGACGAGAAGGCCGCCCGCAAAGGCTGACCGCCGCGACCGGCTAGGCCCGCGGCTTCCTCTTCAGCGCCACGTACAGCGCCCCCTCGCCGCCGTGGCGCCGGTGAGCCTCGGAAATGCCGGCGACGACGGCCGCCAGATGCGGCGCGCCCAGCCATTCCGGCGCGCGGCGGCGCAGGACGCCATCGCCCTGCACCCCCTTGCCGGTGATCACCAGGACGGCGCGATAGCCCTCGTCCCAGGCCCGGCGGACGAACGTCTCCAGCACCGCCTTCGCCCGGTCCTGGTCGAGGCCGTGCAGGTCGAGGCGTGCGCCGATCGGGTCGCGCTCGCGGGCGATGCGATGGCGGCGGCGCGGCTCGATGCCTTCCAGCTCCTCTCGGGCCTGAGCCCTGGCCTTCGCCGGCGCCGGCGGCGCGATGCGGACGGCGACCTCGGCCGGTTTGGCGCGTGTCGGTTTCGACGGCGGGGGGATGGCGTCGCCCGGCGCCTCGGCGGCGGCGGCCGTCTTGCGGGAACGGCGGCCGGGCAGGGGATGGACGGTGGCGGCGACCACGCC
>JAEYTM010000206.1 GCA_023434015.1 Pseudomonadota bacterium
AGGCTAAGGTGGCGGCCGAGGCCGCCGCCCGCGCCCAGGCCCTGGCCGAGGCGCAGCTGGAAGCCGCCCGCGCCCAGCAGGCCGCCGCCGACGCCGAGCGCCAGAGGCTGGCCAATGAGGAAGCCGACCGCCGATGGGCCGAGCAACAGGCCGAGCGCGAGCGGGCCTATCGCCAGGCCGAGCAGGACCGGACGGATCAGATGGCCGAACGCCAGCGGGCCTACGGATACCTGCCGCGCGGATATGGCGCCCCAGACGACGGTTACGGCGACGGCTACTGGGAGCCGCGGCCCGCGCCGCCGGCCTGGGGCTACGGCCCCTACTAGGCCGGGTCGTAGTTGAGGATCGGCGCCAGCCAGCGCTCGGCGGTCCTCACGTCCCAGCCCTTGCGCCGCGCATAGTCCTCGACCTGGTCGCGCTCGATCCGGCCGACGCCGAAGTAGTGCGCCTCGGGATGCGAGAAATAGAGGCCCGAGACCGCCGCCGGCGGGGTCATGGCCAGACTCTCGGTCAGCTCCAGGCCGGTGGCCGCCGTCGCGTCGAGGATGCGGAACAGCGTCGTCTTCTCGGTGTGATCGGGTTGCGCCGGATAGCCCGGCGCCGGACGGATGCCGCGATACTGCTCGGCGATCAGCTGGTCGATGTCGAACGGCTCGTCCGGCGCATAGCCCCACAGCTCCGTGCGCACCTTGCGGTGCATGGCCTCCGCGAACGCCTCCGCCAGCCGGTCGGCGATGGCGGTCGACAGGATCGCCGAATAGTCGTCGCTGGCGTCGCGGTAGCGCTGCGCCAGCTCCAGCTCGCCGTGGCCGGCGGTGACGGCGAAGCCGCCCACCCAGTCGGGCTTGGTCCCGACGGGCGCGACGAAGTCCGCCAGGGCGACGTTGGCCCCATCGCCGGATTTGATCATCTGCTGGCGCAGGGTGTGCAGCCGGGCGAGCTCCGTCTGGCGGCTCTCGTCGGTGTAGAGGACGATGTCGTCGCCGTCGGAATTGGCCGGCCAGAAGCCGATTACGCCGCGGGCCTCCAGCTCGCCCTGCTGGATGATCCGCGCCAGCATCGCCTGGGCGTCGGCGTAGAGGTCGCGGGCCGCCTGGCCGACCACGTCGTCCTCGAGGATCTGCGGGAAGCGGCCGACCAGCTCCCAGCTGGCGAAGAACGGCGACCAGTCGATATGCCGGGCCAGTTCATTGAGGTCGTAGGGCGCGAAGGTCCGCGTCCCCAGGAAGCTCGGCTTCGGCGGGTCGTAGCTCGTCCAGTCCGGCGTGAAGGCGTTGTCGCGCGCCTCCTGCAGGCTGGCCCGGGCCCGGTTCCCCTGCCCGCGGGCGAACTGTTCGCGCACCTTGGCGTAGTCCGCCGCCGTCTCGGCGATCACCCGGTCGCGCTCGCTCGGCGACAGCAGGTTCGAGACCACGCCGACCGCGCGGCTGGCGTCCAGCACATAGGTGGTCGGCCCGGACCTGTACTGCGGGGCGATCTTCACCGCCGTGTGGGTCTTGGAGGTCGTGGCGCCGCCGATCAGCAGCGGGATGCTGAAGCCGCGCCGTTCCATCTCGCTGGCGACGAAGGCCATCTCGTCCAGCGACGGGGTGATCAGGCCCGACAGGCCGACCATGTCGACGTTCTGCGCCTTGGCCTCGTCGAGGATGCGGTCGGCCGGGACCATGACGCCCAGGTCGACGACCTCGTAGTTGTTGCACTGCAGGACCACGCCGACGATGTTCTTGCCGATGTCGTGGACGTCGCCCTTCACCGTCGCCATCAGGATCTTGCCGGCCATCTCGCGCGGCTTGCCGGCCTTCTCGGCCTCCATGAACGGCATCAGGTAGTTCACCGCCTGCTTCATCACGCGGGCGGACTTCACCACCTGGGGCAGGAACATCTTGCCCGAGCCGAACAGGTCGCCGACGACGTTCATCCCGTCCATCAGCGGGCCTTCGATGACGTGCAGCGGCCGCTCGGCCGCCTGACGGGCTTCCTCGGTGTCGACCTCGATGAACTCGGTCAGGCCGTTGACCAGGGCGTGGGTCAGGCGCTGACGCACGTCGCCCTCGCGCCAGGCCAGGTCCGGCCCCTTCGCGTCGCTCTTGCCGCCCTTGTACTTCGGCGCCAGCTCGACCAGCCGCTCGGTGTTGGTCGTCCCGGCGTCGCGCTGCGGGCGGTTGAGGATCACGTCCTCGACGGCTTCGCGCAGTTCCGGCTCGATGTCGTCATAGACCGGCAGGTCGCCGGCGTTGACGATGCCCATGTCCATGCCCGCCGCGATCGCGTGGTAGAGGAACACCGAGTGGATGGCGCGGCGCACCGGCTCGTTGCCGCGGAACGAGAAGCTGACGTTCGAGACGCCGCCCGAGATCCGCGCGTGCGGCAGGCTCGCCTTGATCCGCCGCACCGCCTCGATGAAGTCGACCGCGTAGTTGTCGTGTTCCTCGATCCCCGTCGCCACAGCGAAGATGTTCGGGTCGAAGATGATGTCTTCCGGCGGGAAGCCGACCTGGTCGACGAGAATGCGGTAGGCGCGCGTGCAGATCTCCACCTTGCGGTCGGCGGTGTCGGCCTGACCCACCTCGTCAAAGGCCATGACCACCACGGCGGCTCCGTAGCGCAGGCAGGCGCGCGCCTGCTCGACGAACTTCGCCTCGCCCTCCTTCATGGAGATCGAATTGACGATCGCCTTGCCCTGCACGCACTGCAGCCCGGCTTCGATCACCTCCCACTTCGAGCTGTCGATCATCACCGGCACGCGGGCGATGTCCGGCTCGGCCGCGACCAGGTTCAGGAAGGTCTTCATCGCGTGGACGGAGTCCAGCAGGCCCTCATCCATGTTGACGTCGATGATCTGGGCGCCGGCTTCCACCTGCTGGCGCGCCACGCTCAGGGCCTCGGAGTAGTTCCCCTCGGCGACGAGTTTGCGAAATTTGGCCGAGCCGGTGACGTTGGTCCGCTCGCCGATGTTTACGAAGATGGGGCGCATAACACCTAAACCGCTTGCTCCCCTCCCCTCTCCCGGCGGGAGAAGGCGCCGTGTGACGGCACGACGGATGAGGGGTCTTTCAAATCTATCCGTTGTCCTGACCGGCCCTAGGCCAGTTCGAACGGCTCCAGTCCCGCCAGCCGCATGGCCACCGGCCGCTCCGGCGGCTTGCGGGGCGTCATGCCGCGCACCTCGTCGGCCACATGCCGGATGTGGTCGGGCGTCGTGCCGCAGCAGCCGCCGACGATGTTGACCAGGCCGCTTTCCGCCCACTCGTGCAGCTGGTGGCCGGTCTCGTCGGGGGTCTCGTCGTACTCGCCAAAGGCGTTCGGCAGGCCGGCGTTCGGATAGGCCGCCACCAGGGTGTCGGCGATCCGCGACAGCTCGGCGATGTGCGGCCGCATCAGGTCGGCGCCGAGGGCGCAGTTCAGGCCGATGGCGAAGGGCTTGGCGTGGCGGACCGAGTTCCAGAACGCCTCCACCGTCTGGCCCGAGAGGGTGCGGCCCGAGCGGTCGGTGATGGTGCCGGAGATCCAGATCGGCAGCTTCTCGTAGCCCTGATCCTCCAGGTCCATGATCGCCTTGATCGCCGCCTTGCAGTTCAAGGTGTCGGTGATGGTCTCGATCAGGAACAGGTCGACGCCGCCATCGTGCAACGCCTTCACCTGCTCGACGTAGGCGTCATAGACCTGCTCGAAGGTGACCTTGCGCGCGCCGGGGTCGTTCACGTCCGAGGACATCGACAACATGACGTTCAGCGGCCCCATGGAGCCGGCGACGAAGCGCGGCTTGTGCGGCTCCTTCGCGGTCCACTCGTCGGCCACGGCGCGGGCGAGCCTGGCCCCCTCATAGTTGATGTCCCGGACGGCGCCCTGCATCTCGTAGTCGGCCTGGGCGATGGTCGTGGCCGAAAAGGTGTTGGTCTCGGAGATGTCGGCGCCCGCGCCATAGTAGGCGTGGTGCAGGTCGGTGATGATGTCGGGCCGAGTGAGGCACAGGAGGTCGTTGTTGCCCTTCAGCTGGCCGACGTGGTCCTTGAACCGCTCGCCCCGGTAATCGGCCTCGTCCAGGCCGCGCTTCTGGATCATCACGCCCCAGGAGCCGTCGAGCACCAGCACCCGCTCTTTCGCGGCCGCCTTCAGGGCGGCGATCCGTTCCTGCCTGGTCATGCCGCCGCCTCGCTGGTCTCCAGGGCGGGCTCTCGCACGCCCAGCACGCGACAGATGGCGTAGACCAGCTCCGCGCGGTTCAGGGTGTAGAAGTGGAAGTCGGAGAAGCCCTCCTCCGCGAGGCGCGCGCACATCTCCGACGCCACCGAGGCGGCGATCAGCCGGCGTGTCTCCGGATCCCTGTCCAGGCCTTCGAACAGGTTGGCGAGCCAGACCGGCACCTCGATGCCGATGGGTCCGGCCATCTTCTTCAGGCCCTTGTAATTGGTCACGGGCATGATCCCCGGCGAGATCGGGATGGTCACCCCCGCCTTGCGGACCCGGTCCATGAACCGCAGGAAGCCGTCGATATCGAAGAAGAACTGGGTGATCGCCCGCGTCGCCCCGGCGTCGATCTTGGCCTTCAGCACGTCGATGTCGTGATCGATGGAACCGCTTTCGGGGTGGGTCTGCGGATAGAGGCCGACACTCACCTCGAACGGGGCGATGGCCCGGATGCCGGCGGTCAGCTCGGTGGCGTTGCAGTAGCCGTCGGCGCGCGGGACATAGGTCCCTCCGATCTGGCCGGGCGGATCGCCACGCAGGGCGACGATGTGCCGGATGCCGGCGTCCCAGTAGTCCCGGATCACCTCGTCGACCTCGCCGCAGCTGGCTTCGACGCAGGTCAGGTGGGCGGCGGGCTTCAGGGTCGTCTCCTTCAGCATCCGCAGCACGGTGCGATGCGTCCGGTCGCGGGTCGAGCCGCCGGCGCCGTATGTCACCGAGACGAAGGTCGGATCCAGCGGCTCCAGGCGGCGGATCGCCTCCCACAGGCTCACCTCGGCCTCGGGGGTCTTGGGCGGCGAGAACTCGAAGGACACGGTCGGGGGGGGGCGGGCGCCCCCCCCCCCCCCGCCCCCCCCGC
>JAEYTM010000216.1 GCA_023434015.1 Pseudomonadota bacterium
GGCGATGTACTGCGCCGTCCATTCGCCGACCCCCGGCAGGGCGCTGAGCGCGGCGATGGCGCTGTCGAGGTCGGCGCGGGGAGTGAAGATCGCCGGATCGGCCGCGACCGTGCGGGCCAGGGCCTCCAGGGCCGCGCCGCGCGAACGGGGCATGCCGAGGGCGGCGATGTCCTGGCCGATCAGCCGCTCCGGCGTCGGGAAGACGCGGGTCAGGCCCAGTTCCGCCGCCGCCGGGTCGTCGATACGCTCGCCATAGGCCTCGACGAGACGGGCGGCGAGGTTGCGGGCGGCGACGACCGTGATCTGCGGGCCGAGCACCGCGCGGACCGCCAGTTCGAAACCGTCCCAGGCCCCCGGCGCGCGCAGCCCCGGCCGGGCGGCGACCAGCGGGGCCAAGGCCGGGTCCTGAGCCAGGTGGGCGCCGATCAGGGCGGGGTCGGCGGCCAGGTCGAACACCCGGCGGATGCGGGCGATCACCGCCGGCAGGGCCTTGAGCTTCGGAAAGCGGATCTCGGCGACCAGCCCGTCGCCGGGTCCCGGCGTGACCACCACCAGGCCGCGGGCGCCGTCGATCTCCAGGGTGCGGGCGTAGCGGCGGGGCTCCACGGACTCCAGGCCGGGGATCGCCCGGGCGGCCAGGAAGCCGATCATCGCCTCCCAATCATAGGGTGCGCGGTAGGGCAGCCGCACGACGACCCCGCCGCCGGCCGCGCTGACGTCCTCGCCCTTCGAGCGCCGCAGCGCACCGGGGGAGCGGCCGAACAGCTGCAGGAAGGTCTCGTTGAACCGCCGGACGCTGCCAAAACCCGCCGCCAGCGCGACTTCGGCCATCGGCAGGCGGGTCTCGTGAATGAGCTGCTTGGCCAGCAGGACGCGGCGGGTCTGGGCGACGGCGACCGGCGAGGCTCCGAGATGCTGGCGGAACAGGCGGCGGAGCTGGCGCTCGCCGACGCCGAGCCGGGCCGCCAGGCCGTCCACATCGCCCTCGTCCATCGCGCCGGCCTCGATCAGGGCGAGGGCGCGCGAGACGGTGTTGGAGGTGCCGCGCCAGGCGCCGAGGTCGGGCGAGGCTTCCGGCCGGCAGCGCAGGCAGGGCCGGAAGCCGGCTTCCTGCGCCGCCGCGGCGGACGGATAGAAGACGACATTAGCGGCCTTCGGCGTCCGCGCCGGACACACCGGCCGGCAGTAGATCCCGGTGCTTTTCACGCCGCAGAAGATCCGCCCGTCGAACCGGGAATCCCGGGTCAGGGAGGCGCGGCGGCAGGCTTCGAAATCCAGGTCCATGCGCCGACGATGCACAGGGTCGCCCGCCCGAGTCTCGCGGTTTTCGGACACAGATGAGGATCGGTTCGCGGTTTTCGGACGCCGATCGATTTGGGAAAACCACATTCGCCGTTGAAGGCGGGGCGGCGGGACGGCAAAGGTGTCGGCCGTTCCAAGCCCGGAGTTGTCATGTCGTCGCCGAAGCCCGAGATCCTGTCCGTCACCGGCGCCCCGGCCGACATCGAGGCCGCGCTGGACGCCGCCTACACCGTTCACCGTCATCCGGCGGACATGGCGGGGGTGGACTGGTCGACGCTGGCCGGCGTCCGCGGGCTGGTCAGCGGCGGCGGCACCGGCGCCCCGGCCGACTGGATCGACCGCCTGCCGGCGCTGGAGATCGTCTCGATCAACGGGGTCGGCGTCGACAAGGTCGACTTCGCCAAGGCGGCCGCGCGCGGGATCAAGGTCAGCAACACGCCGGACGTGCTGAACGACGACGTCGCCGACCTGGCCGTCGGCCTGCTGATCGCCCTGGCGCGCGGCTTCTGCGTCAACGACCGCTTCGTGCGCGACGGCCGCTGGGCGGCCGGCGAAGGCGTCCCCCTGGCCCGCAGCGTCCGCAACCTGAACGTCGGCATCGTCGGCCTGGGCCGGATCGGCCTGGCCATCGCCGCCCGTCTGGAGCCGATGGTCGCCTCGATCGCCTACCACAACCGCAATCCGCGGCCGGAAGCGCCGTACCGCTACGTCGACGACCTGGAGCGGCTGGCGCGGGAATGCGATGCGCTGATCGTCATCACCAGCGGCGGCGCCCATACCCAGAAGCTGATCAGCGCGGCGGTGATCGACGCGCTCGGCCCCACGGGCCTGCTGATCAATGTGGCCCGCGGCTCGGTGGTCGACGAGGCGGCGCTGGTCGCCGCCCTGGTCGAGGGCCGCCTCGGCGGCGCCGGCCTGGATGTGTTCGCCGACGAACCGAACGTGCCCCCGGCCCTGCTGGACCTGCCCAACGTCGTGCTGCAGCCGCATATCGGCAGCGCCACGGTCGACACCCGGCGGGCGATGGGACAGCTGGTGGTCGACAACCTGGCGGCCCATTTCGCGGGCGAGCCGCTGGTGACGCCGGTCGGCTGAGCCGGCTAGCGCCGCCGTAGGAACCATCCCGTCCCGGGGGCCTTTTGGGGGTCCAACCGGGAGATAAGTATGTTCAGAACACTCGTCACCGCCGCGGCCGCGGCGGGACTGCTGGCCGCGTGCAGCGGCGGCGACAAGGCCGGCCACGACCGGACCGAGGGGCCGGTGGTCTCGACCTCGGAGACGCCGCGCAACGACGCGGTCGACACCACGCCGATGACCGACCCCGCCGCCCAGACGCCCGGCGCCAATTCCTTCACCGAAGCCCAGGCGCGCAGCGCCATCGAAGGCGCCGGCTACACCGCCGTCGGCCCGCTAACCCAGGACGCCCAGGGCCTGTGGAAGGGCAAGGCCACCCGCGCCGGGGCGGAGACCGATGTGTCGGTCGACTACAAGGGCGCGGTCACCCCGCAATAGGCCCGCTCAACACGCACATTTGGGAGACGACAGATGACCACCGTGACCCGGCTGTTCGACAGCCACACCGAAGCGCTGCGCGCCCTCGACGATCTGGAACGCGCCGGCGTGGATCACGACCGCATCAGCCTAGTGTCCAACAACACCGACAACTGGCACGCCGGCCACCGCCATGACGGCGGGACG
>JAEYTM010000282.1 GCA_023434015.1 Pseudomonadota bacterium
GGTTGTTACACCCGTTACATTTTCTTCAGGTTCGCCGCCAAGCGGATGTTACGTCCGACGCGCGGCCGCCGCCCGCCCGGCCTAGTGGTGGGCGTGCGGGTCCGGCGCCGTCGACGGCGCGGCGCCCGTGCCCACCGCGAACTCCACCTTGATCTTCGCGCCGCTGGCGAAGGTCAGGGTCGCGGGGGCGCGGTCCCCGGTCTTCAGCGGCCCGTTCAGGCCCATCAGCATCACATGGGCGCCGCCGGGAGCGAAGGTCACCGTGCCGCCGGGCGGGATCGCCACCCGCTCCAGGCGCTGCATCGACATCACTCCGCCGGCGGTGCTCGAGCGGTGGATTTCGGTCTTCCGCGCCGCGGGGCTCTCCACCGACACCAGGGCGTCGGCGGTCTTGCCGCGGTTGGTCACGGTCATGAAGCCGGCGCCGTTCATGCCGGCGGCGGCCGGGCGGCTCCAGGTGCGGTCGACCTCCAGGTTCCCTTGGCGGTAGGGCGCGGCCTGGGCGGGGGCGGCGACGAGGACGAGGGCGGTGGCGGTGGCGGTCAGGAGGGGTTTCATACGCTGGGACCTAGTGATGCTGATGGGCGGCCGCGGCCGCGGGGTGTGCGGGAAGCAGCCGAAGCGACGGCGCCGGGTGTGTCGGGCGCGGCGTGGTCTCCGGCGGCGCGGTCTGCGTCCATCGGGATTCGCCTTGGTCGCAGGTCTGGATCGCGGGGATGAAGATCGTGCCGGGCTGTTCCGGCAGGCGCATCAGCACCACGAACTCGTCGAACTGGTCGGCCGGCAGGCGGCCGCGCCAGACCACGGCCTGCACCGTATCCCCGGCGGTTTCGATCTCCAGCGCCCAGCCCGGCTTGGGCTGGGGCCGGGCCGCGCCGAGGCCGGCGGGCATCTCCAGCCGAAGCGCCACCGTGGCGGCGGCGCCCGGACAGCCATGGCCGACGCCGAAGCGGACCACCTGATAGGCCCCGGCGACCGCCTCGCGCGGGCTGGCGCTCACATGGGCCAGGGCCGGCCCGGCGACGGCGGCGAGAACCAGGCCGCCGGCGATCTTCAGAAAGTCCATGTCACGCCTCCGAAAACAGACCGCCCGTCGCCCGGCCAGTAGGTGGCGCTGGCGGATGTGGCGGCGATCTGCGCCTGCACGTTGGAGATATAGGCCTCGTCCGCCAGGTTGCGCACGTCGAGGAACAGCGACACCCGCTCGGTCAGGGCGTAGCCGCTGTTCAGGCTCCACACCGCATAGGCCGGCGCCTGGGTGGTGTTGCGGTAGTCGACCTGGATCTTCGAGGCCGACCACTCCAGGGACGGGGCCACGAACCAGCCCGCGGGATGGTCGTATCGCAGCTCCGCCCGATAGAAGTGCTTCGGCACGATCGGCAGCCGGTTGTCGCCGTACTGCCGGTCGCCGTCGAACCGGAAGTCCGACAGGGTGTAGGTCTGGCGCAGGCGCAGCCGGCTGGTGGCCTGCCAGTCCAGCCCCGCCTCGATCCCCTGGTGGACCGTCCGCTCGCCGTTGAAGGTCGAAGCCGGGGTGCTGGAGTCGATCGTGTACTGCAGCAGCTCGCCGTCCAGCCGGGCGCGGTAGGCCGTCAGGTCGAACACGAACGGGCCCCGCCGGCCCCGGACGCCGGCCTCGGCGGTCCAGGCCTCCTGCGCCCGCACCGGGGCGAAGCCAAGGTTGGTCGGCGACATCGAGCCAAGGTTCGGCGGCTCCACCGAGCGGGTCAGGTTGGCGAAGGCCTGGGTCCCGTCGTCGGCTTCCCAGAGCAGGCCGAGGCGCGGGGCCAGCCAGTCGTAGGTCTCCGACGCCGCCAGGTCGAAGGTCCGCGGCGCGCCGGGAACGGCGAAGCTGCGGTAGTCCCGTTCCGCGCGACCCCAGGTCCCGCCGGCCACCAGCGCCAGCCTCGGCGTCACGAACAGCCGGCCCTCGGCGAAGACATCGACGGCCTGCGCGTTCTGGAGCGTGCGCGAGGTGGGCGCGCCGCGGGCGCCCCGCGCATTGGCGTAGAAGTTGGAATCCAGGTCGCCGGTGCGGAGCCAGACGCCGCCGTAGGCGTCGGCGCGCATCCCGCCCAGCTCGCCCGCCCAGTCCAGCCGCGCGAAGGCGGCGTAGTTGCGGCTCTGCTGGTCGATGACCTCGAAGATCGGATGGTCGAGGTCCTTCCACACCGCATAGCCGCCGGCTTCCAGCACCGTCGAGTCACTGAGCCGCCAGCGGGTGCGCAGCGAGCCGCGCAGGCCGCGTTGATGGCGGCCCTGGTCGTTCAGATAGGCGCCCGCCGCCGCCTGCCGCGGGTCGGCGTCGAACTGCGGCCGGGTCAGGGCGCCGGGGATTTCCTGCGAAAGGTTCCAGCCGCCGAGGATCAGGCGCACCTCGCGGTCCTCGCCCAGGCTGCGCCCGAGGTTCAGGGTCCCGAACTGCAGGTTCTGCTGGCTCTGCGGGCGATAGCCCTGGCCGGTCTGGTTGGTGCCGGCGGCGTAGACGTCCCAGTCGCCGTGGGTGCGCGCCACGGCCAGGTGCTGGCGCAGCAGGCCGAAGCTGCCGCCGTCGATCCGCGCGCGGTTCGCATAGCCGGCGTTGCGGCCGTCCGGCGTCACCACATTGATCGCCCCGCCCAGCAGGGCGCCGCCGAAGCGCAGGGCGTTGCCGCCCCGGTGGACCTCGGTGTAGCGCGCGATCAGCGGGTCGATCGACTGGCTGTCGCCGAAGCCGTCTGCCTCGTTCAGCGGCAGGCCGTCCTGGGCGATCAGCAGGCCGCGGTTGTGGTTGGCGTTGCCGATGCCCGAGCCGCGGACGGAGATGCGGATGTCGCCGCCCCACTTGCGCTGGGCGTAGACCCCCGGCGCGTCGCGCAGCATGTCGTCCAGGGCGACGGCGAAGCGTTTCTCATAGGATTCCGCCGAGATCACCGACACCGCCCCGGGCGTCTCCGACAGGCGGGCGCGGGCCCCGGCGACGACCGGCGGGTCTTCCGGATGGGGGCGGGCGGTGACGATCACCGAATCGACGGTGGCCGGCGGGTCCGCTTCCGCGGCCAGGCCGAGCCCGGGGCACGCGACGGCGGCCAGGGCGAGCGCGCGCAGAGGCGCGCGGCTAGAAGTCTGCATTTTTCAGGGTTCCGAACGTGAGAGGACGTGGCGCGCGGCGGCGCCGGGCGGCTCAGACGTTCGAAGGGGGCGGGGCCTGTCCTGGCGGGCGCGGCGGCGGCCGGGCGGGGGCGACCCAGGTGTCGGCGGTCTCGTGGTGGACGATCCGGGCTGTGGGATAGGCGACGGCCACGACGGTCGGCGAGGGCGCCGGCAGGGCGACGGCGACGGGGGCCAGGCAGGCGGGGCAGGGCAGGCCCGTGGCCGCCTTTTCCCCGACCGTTCCGGCGGGCAGCCGGACCGTCTCCACCCCGACGCCGGTGCAGATGATCTCGCCCGAGGCGGCCATCTGCGCGGCCATCACGGCGCTCGGGATCATCAGCTGGACGATCAGGGCGAAGGCCGCCAGCAGGACGGCGAACGCGCGGCGTTCGTCCTTCGGCCGTCTGTCCGGTTTTGCGCCAGCGCCCATGCGGGGGTCTTTAACCG
>JAEYTM010000298.1 GCA_023434015.1 Pseudomonadota bacterium
GCCTGGGAGACACGGGCGGCGGCGGCGGCGGGATCGAAGGCGGCCGAGCCGTCGCCGAAGTCGAGGGTGAAGGCGTGCGAACCCGCCGTCGGGTCGGGACGAAGCTGGATCGCGCCGGCGAAGCCGATCGCCTGGGCGGTCTCGTTCAGCACGCCCTGCAACCGTTCGGCCAGTTCCGGCGCGGCGCCGACCACCAGCCTCGGCGCGGCTTCGATCTCCCGGGCCAGCGTCTCCAGGGCGGCGCGCACCGGCGCCTCGGGGAAACGCTCGAGCGCGGCGTCGGCGATCGCGCGGGCGCAGGCCAGGGCGAGTTCGGCCGATCCGACCCGATGGGCGTGGGCGACCTCGGCCAGGCGGGGCAGGGCCTCGCGGCAGACGGCGGCGATCTGCGACAGGGCGCGGGCCTGATCGGCGGCGACCGCGGCGAGGCCCGCGCGTTCGCCCTCGGCCAGGGCCGACAGGCGGATGGCCTCCACCTCCTCCGGCGTATAGCTGCGCTTGGGTCGAGGGGCGGCGAAGGCCACGCCGCCCACCGCGTCGAATTCGGTGTCGAAGCCGAATTTCCGGGGAGACGCCTGGGACATCAGTAGACGAGCTCGTCGTCGCCGCCGGCGCCGGCCAGCATGATCTCGCCCTTGGCGGCCAAGTCCTTGGCGACCTGGACCATGGCCATCTGCGCCTGATCGACGTCGCGCAGGCGCACGGGGCCCATGCTTTCCATGTCCTCGCGCATGATCTTGGCGGCGCGTTCCGACATGTTGGAGAAGAACATCTCCCGCAGGGTGTCCGAGGCGCCCTTCAGGGCGAGGGCCAGGGAATCCTTCTCCACCGCCCGCAGCAGCGTCTGCACACCGCCGGGATCGAGCTTGGAAAGGTCCTCGAAGACGAACATCAGGGCGCGGATGCGCTCGGCCGCTTCGCGGTTGCGTTCCTCAAGGGCGGTGATGAACCGCGCCTCGGTCTGGCGGTCGAAGGCGTTGAAGATGTCCGCCATCATCTCGTGGCTGTCGCGCTTGGAGGTGCGCGCCAGGTTGGACATGAACTCGGTGCGCAGGGTCTGCTCGATCTTGTCGAGGATCTCGCGCTGCACCGGCTCCATGCGCAGCATCCGGCTGACGCATTCGAGGGCGAAATCCTCGGGCAGGGCGGCCAGCACCCGCGCGGCGTGCTCCGACTTGATCTTCGACAGCACCACCGCGACGGTCTGCGGGTATTCGTTCTTCAGGTAGTTGGCGAGGACGGCCTCGTTCACGTTGCCGAGCTTGTCCCACATGGTCCGCCCGGCCGGGCCGCGGATTTCCTCCATCAGGGCGTCGACCTTGTCCACGGGCATGATCGAGGCGAGCAGCCGCTGGGTCTGCTCGAACGAGCCCATGATCGAGCCGGAGCCGGTCATGCCCGAGACGAACTCGACCAGCAGATCCTCGACCACCTGGGCGGTGACCGACCCCAGGCTGGCCATGGCCTGGGAGACTTCCTTGATCTCGTCCTCGTCGAGCTGCTTCCAGACGCCCGCATGATCCTCGCCGAGGGCCAGCAGCACCACCGCGGCCTTCTCAGGGCCGGTCAGCCGGGTGGCGTCGGCGACGCCTTTCTTGGGGGTGCGGGCGTTCATGTGGTTTCATGCAGCCAGCCGCGGAGGATCGAGACCGACTCCTCCGGGTGCTTCTCGACGAATTCTGCGACCCGCTTGACCGAGCTCGCCTTCACCTGGCCCTCGATGCGGGCGATGTCGATCTTCTGCTCCAGGTCGCCGCCGGCCGGACCCGGCAGGGCGAGCTGGCCGGTGGCCGGATCGACCCCGAGCTGCATCGGCTGGCCGTCGGGCGTGGTGACCAGCCGGGTCACGGCGGGGGCTCCGGCCAGCATCTGCATCGGCTGACCCGCGCCGCCCGAGGCGTTCTTCAGCAGGGGGCGGACGATGAACAGCATCATCAGGATGGCGACGATCGCCAGGACGGCCAGTTCGACCCCGCGCATGATGTCGTTCTTGTCGAAGCCCATCAGCGGGCTTGCGGCGATGACGCCGTCGGGATCGGCGGCGCTGGGGAAGCGCACATTGACCACCGTCACCTGATCCCCGCGGTCGGCGTTGAAGCCGACGGCCGCACGCACCAGCTGCTCGATGCGCTCCATCTCCTCGGCGTTGCGCGCCGTGTACTCCCCGGGCTCGCCATTGGCGCCGGGCGCCGTGACGCCGTCGACGGCGACGGCCACCGACAGGCGCTTCACCTGGCCGGGCTCCTGCACCTCCGTGCGGACCGTCTTGGAGATCTCGTAGTTGGTGGTCGATTCCTGGCGGCCGGTGGCCGAGGAGGTGAGGTTCTCCGCCACACCCTGACCGCCGGGGATGTTGGCCGCGGCCGAGGCCTCGCCGGAGGCCTGGGGCTGGTTCTCCCGCGCGTTCTCGTCGGTGGTGGATTCGGAGCGGATCACCTGGCCGTCCGGATCGAAGGTTTCCTGCTGGACCGTGACGCGGGCGAGCTCCAGGTCCGCGGTGACGTTCACCCGCGCCTTGCCGGCGCCGACCATCCCCTCGACGAGGCCCTTCACCTGTTTGGCGATGCGTTGCTCCACGGCCGACTTGCGTCCGTCGGCCTCGGCGGCGATGCCGGTCTCGCCGCCCGAAAGGGTCTTGGCGTGCTGGTCGACCACGGTGACCCGATCGGGCTTCAGGCCGGGAACGGCGCCGGCCACCAGGTTCTGGATCGCCCGCACCTGATCGGGGCTGGGGTCGCGGCCGCCGACCGTGATGTTCACCGAGGCGGAAGGCTGTTCGATCTCGTCCTCGAACAGCTGGCGCTTGGGCAGCACCAGGTGGACGCGGGCGCCGGACAGCCCGTCGAGGCCGCGGATGGTGCGGGCCAGCTCCCCTTCCAGGGCGCGTTGACGGTTGAGCTGCTGGACGAAGTCGGTCTGGCCGAGCGCGCTCGCGTTGTCGAAGATTTCATAACCCACCGAGCCGGCGGTCGGCATGCCCTTGGCCGAGAGCATCAGTCGCGTCGAGGCGACCTCGTCGCGCGGTACCATGATGGTGGAGCCGTCGCCCTTGACCTCGTACTTCACCCCGGCCTGATCGAGCGCCTGGGTGATGCCGCCAGCCTCCTTGAGGTCGAGGTTGGCGTAGAGCAGCGCCTTGGGCTGACCGAGGTTCATGGTCACCGCCAGCAGGGCGGCGGCCACGCCGGCGCCGATCCCGAGGATCGCCGCCAGGCGACCGATCCCGAATCGCTGAAGCGCCGCCATAAACTGGTCCAACGCGGGCGTCCTTCCCCAACAAACGCAAGGCGCGCGCGAAGAAGACCTCCCCCGCCGCTAGGCAGGATTTACCCAGTGCTTGGTAAACGCGGAGTTTAAGGCCGAGCTTGGAGGGTCAGGCGCTCCAGGGCGTGAGGCCGCCCCAGAGCGCCAGGACCACCGAGAAGGCGACGTGGATCATCACCGTGACGGTGAAGAAGGCCTTCCGCAGGCCGCTCCACGAATCGACCCGGCGGCCGCCGCGCCAGACGGCCGGCAGGGCGACCAGGGTGGCGATGGTCAGCACCGCCGCCACCAGGGCGCAGGCCGAGGCGGTGACCAGCAGGGCGCCGGGCCAGCGGTACATCACCTGGGCCACGTCGCCGGTCTTCGAGGCCCACAGGCCGAACAGGACCATCGATAGCAGCCAGAGGCCGGCCTGGATGTTCTGGATCAGGCTGGCGCGGCTCTGGATGGCGTTCTCGCGGAACTCGCGACGGTTGCGCAGGAAGAGGCCGCCGAGGGTGGCGAGCGACGCGGCGCCGGTCAGCGCGGCGAGGATCGCCAGAACGCCGGGCTGCATCCAGACCGCCGCCCGCTCCATCAGCGCCGCGCCCGAGGCGCCCTGGAACGCGCGGGCGCGGCCGTCCTGCATGACGAAGGCGAGGCGTTCGGCGCCGGCGCCGCCGATGAAGCGTCCGTCGGATGCGTCGCCCTCGGGGGACCAGGTCTTCACGGCGCCCCCGCCGGCGGTGACCAGCCGGCCGTCGGGCGTGACCTTTGCCTTCGTCCCGCCGGTGAGCAGGCCGACGAACTCCTCGAGCCCGCGGTAGCTCCGGCGGGTGGTGAGGTAATAGCCCTCATAGGCTTGGCGGTTCGCCAGCAGGGCCGGCGAGCCCGGACGCGGGAACGTCTGCGGCGCGGCATAGAAGTGGCCGACCAGCCGGTCGGGGAACCGCGTGGCGAGGTCCTGGCCGCTCTCGGTGTTGGTGGAGATGAAGACGCCCAGGCCCAGCGCCGGAACGGTGACCATGTTGGACATGAACGACAGGGTCGCGCCGCCGTGCCCGTAGCCGCGGTAGCCGCCCGAAAGGTCGACCACCTGGAAGCCGTGGGCCCAGCCGTTGATCCCGGCCGGCGTGCGCCGCAGCGGGGTGCGGAAGGCCGCAGCGGTGCGGGCGCCGTAAATGCTGACGCCATCCAGCTGTCCGCCGTTGAGCAGCATCAGCATGTAGCGGGACATGTCGCCGGCGGTGGACGACGCCGATCCGGCCGGCGCGATCTGGCCGATGTATTCGAAGTTCCGCGCCCGGAAGCCGGTCGGCGTCCAGCGGTAGCCTTCCGAGACGTCGCCCGTCAGGTTCGAGGGCATCGGGCCGGGAAGGCCCGCCTTGGCGGCGCGCGGCTCGCGGAAGCTGGTGCGGCCCATGCCCAGGGGCAGCAGGATGGTTTCTTCGACCCGCCGCTCGAAATTCTGGCCGGAGACATAGGCCACCGCCTCGCCCGCCAGGGCCGCGCCGTAGTTCGAATAGCTGGCGACCGTGCCGGGCGCGTTCACCCGGCGCGGCCGCTCCTGCCGCAGGTAGAGTTCCAGCGGGCGGACACGATCGACGTCGCGTTCCATCAGGTGGCCCAGCGCCCGATCCTCGAACCCGGCGGAATGGTCCAGCAGATCGCGCACCCGGACGGGCGCCGAATAGCCCTGGTCGCGCACCTGCACCCGCTCGGGCAGGTAGAGGTTGATGGGCCGGTCGAGCACGATGCGTCCGGCCTCGACCTCCTTCATCAGAGCGATCCAGGTGAAGGTCTTGGAGATCGATCCGATGCGGAACAGGGTGCGGTCGGGATCGACCCGGCGCTGTGGCTCAAGGCCGGCGAAACCGTAGCCCTTCTTCAGGACCACCTGACCGTTCTGTACGATGCTGATCGTGACGCCGGCGATGTGCTCGCGGGCCATGGCGTCCGTCACCACGCCGTCGACGAAGGCCTCCAACTCCGCCGACGGCAGGGCTTCGCCGGGCGCCAAGCGCGCGCCGTTGGCCGCGGCCGGCAGGCCGGCCGCAATG
>JAEYTM010000171.1 GCA_023434015.1 Pseudomonadota bacterium
CTCAGCGCCATCGAAGCGTCCCTTATGGGCCCGGTCGGCGCCTCGACCGAAGCCGTCCCGGATGGCCAGTCTGAACTGGACCCCGAAGCGCCCGGGAGCACGCGCGTGGAGCTGCCGGGCATTCACATCGTCGCCGGCGACGACAAGGCCGACGTCCGCATCGGAGCGATCACCGTCAAGGCCCAGAACAACGCCGCGACCGTCCGGATATTCACTGACCAGCGGCTCAAGGGCGAGGCCTTCTCGCGCGAGAAACGCGGCGTGCGGGCGACCTTCATCCACGCGGGAGACCAGCCGACGGACGGTTATCGCCTGGTCGGCTACGAGGCCGGCGGCCCGAAGGCCGGGCCGCTGACCGTGGCTATCGTCCGCTCCGCGCCGGGCGACAGCGACGAGCAGGACATCGGGAGCGACGTGAAGCGCTTGGTGGACCGCAACGCCGGCGTCTGACCGCCGTCAGCCGGCCGGCTGCACCTCGACCACCTTGTAGGTCAGCGGCCGACCGTCCTCGTCGGTGACGGTCACATACTCACCCACCGCGAAGCGGTGCTCACCGAGGCGGTGAACCGGCTCGTCGTCGGCGGAGTCATCCTCGTCATAGTCGAAGAACCACCGCGGTCCGCGTCGGTTGAGCCGGCCGTCGACCGGGCTTTCGTCAGGGGCGAAGCGGCGGACGGTGCACCGCTCGCGCGCCTTACCGAACGCGGTCTCGTCCAGCATCCCGTCGTCGGTGAGTGGGGCGATCAGCGTGTAGCCGCGATGGTCGTCGCCCCCAGCGAACTCGGTGCCTGGGTTGCGGGCAAGCCGCATGACGATGCGCGACAGGGACATGGGTCACCTCGTGAAGCTAGTGGGACAGAAACAGGGACGGCTGGTCCGAGTTCAACAGGGTGCGGGTGGTTCCGCCAAAGATGAATTCCTGCAGACGCGGATGGCCAAAGGCGCCTGCAACCAGAATCTCGGCCTTGGCCGCCGTCGCCGCCTGCAGCAGCGCCGGGGCGGCGTCGCCGCTGTCCGGCAGCACCTCAAGCGCCGCCTTCACGCCGCGGGCGGCGTAATAGGCCTGCAGACGCGCCGGATCGAAGTTCCGCGAACTGGCCTTCGGAGCGGCGACGATCATCACCTTTCGAGCTTTCTCCAGCAGAGGCATGGCCAGGCGGGCGGCGCGGGAGGCTTCCTTGCCGCCATCCCAGGCCACCACGACCGTGCCACCGACCTTCAGGCCGTCGCGCGCGATCAGCACCGGGCGCTGTTCGTCGGCGATCATCTGCTGAAAGGCCTCGGCGAGCGGGCCGCGCCCGCGCGCCGGTTCGTTGGAAAAGACCACCACGTCCGACAGGCGGCTTTCCGCCGAAAGCCCGGCCCAGACCGGGGTTTGAAGGGCGATGAAGCTGGCCTTCGGATAGCTGCAGGCCTCGACCGCGACGCGGGCGTTCTTCTCGCCGGCGGCGGCCGCCTCCTTCAGCGACTCCAGGGCGGTTGTCTGCACCCCGCCCAGGAAACCCTCGCCCATCCACGGCATCACGTCCGCGACGTCCGCGGGCGTATAGACCCCGGCGGCCTCCGCGCCGAACGGCTCGGCCAGCATGACCGCCGCATCCATCGCGGCACGGTCGCCCTGACCGCCGGAAAGCGGGGCCATGATACGAGCCCAACTCATGCCTTCGCCCCTTTCATCTTGCGATCCTTGGACCCAACGGCTCTATGCCTGCATTGATCTTTGTCGGGTCGCGAGCCGATCGGCGACCTGGACTGTGGAGGGAATGCGCGGGTGAGGAAAGGGCTGCGTCGTGCGAAGGACCAGCCGCGGGCCTGGCAGAGGATGCTCTCCGGTCGCCGCCTGGATCTGCTGGACCCCTCGCCGATGGACATCGAGATCGAGGACATCGCCCACGGTCTGGCCCGGGTCGCGCGCTGGAACGGCCAGACCCTCGGCGAGCACGGCTTCTCGGTGGCCCAGCACTCGATGGTGGTCGAGGAGATCATGGCCCACGTCCAGCCGGACATCGCTCCGCGCTGGCGGCTGGCCGGACTGCTTCACGACGCGTCGGAATATGTGATCGGCGACATGATCTCGCCGTTCAAGGCGGCGCTGGGCGTCGATTACCGCACCTTCGAGGACCGCCTGGAGACGGCGATCCACGTGCGGTTCGGCTTGCCCGCGCGTACCCCCGCGGCGATCAAGGCGCTGATCAAGAAGGCCGACCGGGCCTGCGCCTTCTTCGAGGCGACCCAACTGGCCGGCTTCGGCCACGACGAGGCGCTGGAGATCTTCGGCGCGCCGCCGGCCGGCTACAGCCTTCAGATCGACCCGCAGCCGGCGGCCGTGGCTCAGGCCCGCTACGTCCAGCGCTACCATGTGCTTTCCGAAGCGGCCGGCTTCACCTCCGTCTCGTCAGCCTTCGACACCGAATGAGCGTCGACATGCCCGTCGTCATCGGCCTGTCCGCGGTGGTTGTCGCGATCCGCGACGGCGAAGCCATGGTCCTGACGGTGCGCCCGCGCGACGCCGCCACCGGCGCGCCGTCCAGCCTCCTGGGCCTACCCTTCGGCCCCTTCGATCCCGACGGTCACCGCACGTTCGAACTCGCTATGCGCGCCTTCGTGACCGAACAGACCCGGTTCAACCTCGGCTATGTCGAGCAGCTCTACACCTTCGGCGACAAGGGTCGCGACGCGCCCCTGGCGGACATGGGGGCCGGACCGCGGGCGTCGCGGGTGATCTCGGTCGGCTATCTCGCCCTGGCCCCCGCGCCGCTCGACACCGATACGCCGGATTCCGACTGGCGCCCGTGGTCGCGTTTCTTCCCCTGGGAGGACTGGCGCGATGGCCGGCCGCCCGCGCTGGAGATCATCGCCCAGGCGCTGCGCGACTGGTCCCTGCAGGCCGACGGTGCGGACACCGCCCATCGTCTCGCCCGCGCCCGGTTGCTGTTCGCGCTCGACGGCGCGCCGTGGAACGAAGAGCGCGTGCTGGAGCGCTACGAGCTGCTCTATGAGGCCGGCCTCGCCCAGGAGGCCAGCCGCGACCGCGGAGAGGAAGCCGCGATCCCCCTGCCCGCCGCCCTGGCCGCGGCCCTCGGCGAGCCGATGCTCTCAGACCACCGGCGGATCCTGGCGACCGCCCTCTCCCGCCTGCGCGGCAAGCTGAAGTACCGCCCGGTGGTCTTCGAACTGATGCCGGACGCTTTCACACTCTCGGCCCTGCAGCGTGCGGTCGAGGCCATCGCGGGGGTGCCGCTGCACAAGCAGAACTTCCGACGGGCGCTGGAGCGGGCCGGGCTGGTCGAAGGCCTTGGCCGTCTCGACGCCGAGACCGGCGGCCGCCCGGCCGAACTCTTCCGCTTCAGGCGTGAGATGCTCGCGGCCCGGCCGGTGTCGGGTCTGAGCCTGCCCCTGCTTCGGGACTAGCCGCCCAGCGGGCCTTGATCATGGCGCTGGTTTCGCGGCTGCCGTCAGGGCTCCAGCCCGGCGGGCCGAACAGCCATCCCAGCAGATGCCGCGGCGAGCGCGCGACGTCCTGGGCGATGCCGACCCACTCGTGGAACGCTACACGCAGGAGGTTGAAGGTGCCGAGGTTCTTCACCAGGCCATAACGGCAGGGCTCTTCATCCAGCTCCGGCTGGAAGGTGCCGAACAGGCGATCCCAGACGATCAGTATGCCCGCGTAGTTCCGGTCCAGATATCGCGGGTTGCGGGCGTGGTGGACCCGGTGATGCGAGGGCGTGTTGAGCACCGCCTCGAACCATGCCGGCAGCCGGCGGATGGTCTCCGTATGGATCCAGTACTGGTAGACGAGACTGACGCCCTTCTGGATCGCGATCATCGCCGGAGGGAAGCCCAGGAAGGCGAGCGGCAGCCACAGCGCCCAGGTCCCGGCGACGCCGCCGGTCCAGGTCTGCCGCAGGGCGGTCGACAGGTTGTAGTGCTGCGAGGAGTGATGGTTCACATGCGCCGCCCACCACAGCCGGCGTTCATGGCTCAGCCGGTGGAACCAGTAGTAGGTCAGGTCCTCCAGCAGGAACACCGCGACCCACGCCCAGAGCGCCGTCATCGGGATGTCGAACAGCCGGTGCTGATAGACCCACAGGCTCGCCGCGAAGATAACGCCGCCGACCAGCGCGCCGGCGATGCTGGAGCCAAGGCCGAGGCCGAGCGATACGGCGGTGTCCTTCGCCTCGTAGCGCGCCTGCGCCCTGCCTGTCCTGGCGAGGATGATCTCAAGGACGATGGCGAGCACGAAGAAGGGTGTAGCGAGCGTGACCGGATCCAGCTCCGGTCTCACGCAGCGAGGTCCTTGACGAGGTTGTTGGGCGGCCAGGACGGCAGGGATATCACCGCCACGGGCGCCGAGATGTCCGCGAGGTCGATGCGAAGCTGGCCCTTGCGGAAGCTGGCCGACAAAGCCAGGGCCCACGGGATCTGCCGGCCCACGTAGCCGTCACCGAATTCGCAGAGCACCAGGGCGACGGCGCCGGACTTGGCCACCGCGCCCCGACCATCGACCCCGACCCAGACCGCGTCCAGTCGGCGGCCCGGGAACTCCTCCAGGAACAGGAAACGGGCTCGTTGCTCGTCGAGCGGCGCCACAGGGCGGGCGATCTTCGCCCACGCCGCCAGCGCGACCAGGCCGGCCACAGCGAAGCCGGAGGCCGCCAACTGAATGTAAAACGCCTGACCCATCGCGTTCTCCCGACCGTCAGGGTGGGCGCCAACCGCAGGACAGGTCAAGGAAAAGCCCTTCCCGATCCGGGAAGGGCTCTCCATACGGTCGGCGGCCCC
>JAEYTM010000269.1 GCA_023434015.1 Pseudomonadota bacterium
CGCCGGCAGTCGCCAGCGCGCCGGCGCCCGTGCAGACCGCACCGCCGTTGCTGACCCTGCCGCCCGCCCCGGCGCCCACCCTGGAGATCGCGCCACAGGTCCAGGCGCCGGCTCCCGTCCCGGCGATCACCCCGGCCACCCCGCCGCCGAGCGACCCCACGGCGCCGATGACCACCCGGCCGCCGTTCAGCGAGTAGCCGGCGGGCCGCTTCCGCTGCCGCGGCCCGCGCTCTAGTGTCGTCGGGCGTCCAGGTCCGAATCTCCTATGGCAGACGACGAGCCTTCGCCGAAGTCCGCGCCTCCGCCCGCCGAGGGGGTGAACGAGTCACGTCTGGAAGCGGTGCTGGAGAGCGTCAGCGACGCCTTCTACGCCCTCGACGCCGACTGGCGTTACGTGGTGTTCAACCACGCGGCGGAGGAATATTTCGGCGTCTCCCGCGACGAGGTGATGGGCTGCAAGCTCTGGGACCTGTTCCCCCAGGGGCTGGGCACGCCGTTCGAGCGCTATTGCCGCCGCGCGATGATCGAGCGGCTGCCGACCTCGTTCGAGACTCCTTCCCGGCTGCGGCCTGACCGGACGGTCGAGCTGAGGGTCGTGCCGATGCGCGACGGCGGTATCGCCGTTTCGCTGACCGACGTCACCGAACGGCGGCGCACCGAGGATGCGCTGCGCAGCGCCCGCGACCGCAGCGAGGAGATCCTGGAGAGCATCAGCGACGCCTTCTACGCGGTCGATGCCGACTGGCGGTTCACCTACGTCAACCGCATCGCCGAGGCGTGGTGGGGCCGCAAGCGGGAGGACCTGATCGGCAAGGTCTATTTCGAGGAATTCCCGCAGATGATCGGCTCGGCGCCCCAGGCCGCCCACCAGGCGGCGATGGTCGAGCGCCGTGTGGTGCGGATGGAGGTGATTTCGGCGATCATCGGCCGCTGGATCGACATCAGCATTTTCCCGTCGGGCAGCGGGCTGTCGGTCTATTTCCGCGACATCACCGAACGCAAGGAGGCCGAGCGCCGCCAGAAGCTGCTGGTCAATGAGTTGAACCACCGGGTGAAGAATTCGCTGACCATTGTCCAGGCCCTGGTCCGCCAGACACTGGGCGCCAGCGAGAACCTGCCGCAGGCGCAGGCGGCGCTCACCGAGCGACTGATGGCCCTCGCCGCCGCGCATGATGTGATCACCCGCGAGGACTGGACCGGCGGGGAACTGGGCGAGGTGGTCCGCCGCTCGATCGCCCCGCAGCTCGACCGGCCCGAGCGACTGACCGTCGAGGGGCCGCCGGTGATGCTCTCGCCCAAGACCGCGCTGTCGTTCTCGCTGGCCTTCCACGAACTGGTGACCAACGCCATCAAGTACGGGGCGCTGAGCACCCAGGACGGGCGGATCGCCCTGGACTGGCGGGTGGAGGAGGCGCTCGACGGACGGCGCCTGCGCATCTGCTGGAGGGAAAGCGGCGGGCCGCTGGTCAAACCGCCGGGCCGCCGGGGATTCGGCTCCCGGCTGATCGAACGCGGTCTGGCGGCCGAGATCGGCGGGGCGGTGACCCTGACCTTCCAGCCGGAGGGGGTGGTGTGCGAGATCGACGCTGACCTTGCCCGCACGGCGGCTCCGGAGTCCACCGAAGCGGGATCCCGGGAGGGCGCTGGACCGGCCGCGTCGCCCTGACAGCGGAACGCTGCGGACGCCTCGCCGTTGGCTCCGAACAGGCCAACAGGAGAGGCGTTCTTATGACCAGCACCGGACAACCGAGACCGCCCGCGAAGGGCGGCCAGGGCTTTGGCGGCGGCGAACAGTACGAGAGGCTCGAGGGCAGTCTGACCGACGGCGGCGCCTTGCCGGGCCAGGATGAGGACGAGGAGCGGCGCTTCGGGGCGGGCCGTGATGCGGCCGGCGCCTCCTCACCGCCGGAAAAGCCCGACGCCGACGATTGAGCGCGGGGCGACAAAGAAAACGGCGGCCGCCCCGAGGAGCGGCCGCCGCGCTTTGTGTTGGCGACAACCGTCAGTTGGCGGCGCCGGCCCGATTGGCGAGAGTCCGGGCCTGCTCCAGGTGGGCCTGGATCTTGGGCAGCACCTTGGCGGCATGGGCCTTCAGCGGCGCGGTGTCGCCATTGTCGGCGTATCCGGAGTGCAGGGTGACGGCTTCCTCGTGGGCCGCGACCTGCTGGGTCAGATAGACCTTGTCGAAATCGGCGGCCGAAGCGGCGTTGAGGTTGTCGATCATGCCCTTGCGGCGCTGGTCGAGCTCGGTGGGCGGGGTCTGGCCGGCGGCGCTGGCCAGCGGCTTCAGTTGGTTGGAAGCGGCGGTGTGATCGGTGACGATCATCTTGGCCAAGGCCTTCACGTCGGCCGACGAGGCCTTCTGTTCGGCGATGCGGCCCGCCTGGATTTCGTACATGTCGCCGATGGCCGCGCCGCTGACGTAGCCGCCCAGAGTGTTGGCGCCCAGGGTGGCTGCGGAGGTCTGGCCGACCACGGCGCCGACGGCGTCCTGTGCGGCGTTCACAGGTTCGGACTGGCCGGGGTTGGTGGCGGCGTCCTGCTGGGACTGGTTGCAGGCGGCCAGCGTCAGGGCTGCGGTCGCGGCGGCCGCGAGATAGAGCGCGCGTTTCATGTGGGTGGGTCTCCCGTTTCGACTTCCGCTGGAAACCCCGGGTCCCCCGGCGTGGTTCCGCCGATCCATCAAATGAGCGCGGGCGCGCGCCGCGAATGGCCGGCTGGGCGGAAGCCGCCCCTGCGTCTCACGGGGGAGGAGCGACGCAGGGGCGAGCCCGAATCAGCGCGCGCCAACCCGGCGCCGCCCGCATCAAACACGCCGGTCCTGCCTCCGGTTCCGGACGGGGGCGCTCAGGCGCCCCAGAAGGCGAAGGCGATCACTCCGACCAGGGAAGCAGACATCGCCAGGAACTCGGTAAGCCGCCGCCAGCGGATTTCGTAACGGGCGCCGGAACGCGAGGAGGAAATGACGTAACTCATAGGCTAACTCATAAAAGTCTCGTCACCCGAGCGCTGCACGGGGGGGAGTGGGGGGCCGCGGACGGGGGCTGATGTTTGTCCGCAGCCGACGCTCGGGTGACGAGTTCCGGGGAGGAAGCAACTAGTTGCGTAATAACTGTAGTGTGGAGCCTTCGGCTGTGCAAGCGCTTTTCGCAAGCGCGAACGCTTCAAGGGAAGGGTGGGTTCCAGTGACGGATCAACAGGGTGGCTGCGATCGCCGCTACGATCCAGAAGGCGACGCAGACCGCGAGCCCCAGGATGCAGTCCCTGCGTCGGTTCATACAGACGTCGCCCCCGGGCGCTCCCGTAGCGCCGTTCTTACTGAACAACCCCAGGTAGCGACTCGCAAGCGTGAAAACCACAGAAATATAGTGTCTTAGCGTGTGGGATCGCCGCGCGCGTTCGAAGGCTTAACCTCAGGCTGTCGAAAGCCGCAGGCGCCCCTAAGCCGGCGGGCGTCCTCCCGCCGCGATGTAACCCTCTACGGCGCCGCCTAGGACGGCGAGCGGAACCGGGCCGGTGGCGACCAGAAGATCGTTAAACCGGCGAACGTCGAAACGTCGACCGAGCTTTGCGCGGGCCGCGTCGCGGAGGCGGTTTATCTCGCTGTGGCCGATCTTGTAGCCGCAGGCCTGGCCGGGAATGACGCAGTAGCGGTCGATCTCGCTGGTCATGGCCTCGCGTGTGCGGCCGGTCTGGACGATGGCCCAGTCGATGGCCTGCGCACGCGTCCAGCGCTCGGCGTGCAGGCCGGTGTCGAGCACCAGGCGCGCGGCGCGGAATTTCTGCCCCTGCAGGTACCCCAGCCGACCGGCCCAGTCGTCGTCATAGAGGCCGATCTCGTCGGCGAGCTGTTCGGCGTAGAGGGCGTAACCCTCGACATACGCGTTGAAGCCGGAGAACAGCTTGCGGATCAGCGGCATGCCGCCGGCCTCGGCCAAGTAGGCGTCCTGCCAGGCGTGGCCGGGTGCGGCTTCGTGGAAGGTCAGCGTCGGCAGGGTGAAGCGCGGCCAGTTTTCGGTCGATTTCAGGTTGATGTAGTAGATCGCCGGACGCGAACCGTCCAAGGCGGCCGGCGTCATGTAGCCCTGGGCCGCGCCGTCCTGGATTTCCACCGGAACCGCGCGCACCTCCACCGGGGCGGCCATTCTCAGCGTGAAGGCCTGTCGCAGGCGCGGGCGGACCGCGGCGATCCGGCCGTTCAGATAGGCGATGATCGCGGCCCGTCCGGCCTCTGTGTCCGGGAACAGGTGCTGCGGGTCGCGGCCCAGGGCGGCCATGCGCTCGCCGACCGTGCCGCTGGCGAAGCCGCGCGATCGCAGCAGTCCATCCATTCGCGCGTCGATCTCCCGGCCCTGTTCGAGGCCCTGGCGGTGGATCTCTGCGGCCTGGAGGGGCGTCGACGTGCCGGCCCGCAGCAGCCAGGCGTAATAGGCCTCGCCATCGGGCAGACGCCAGACGCCGGACTCGCCCTTCGCCCCCGCCTGCAGCGACTGCAGAACGGCCGCCTGGCGGGACAGGGCGGGATAGACCTCGCCAGCCACCATCCGGCCGGCGCGGGCCTCGAAGTCCGCGTCGAGGCCTTTCTCCCGCACGCGCCGGGCGAGCGAGGCGACCAGGCGGGAGCTTTCCGGCGGGGTCGCCAGCAGGGCCCGCTGCTGACCCAGGGTGTTGGCGAGAATGAAGTCCGGCGCGACCACGCCGCGGCCGGCGTCGTCGCGGACGCGGTCGGTCTCCTGCGACAGTTGCTGCGCCATGGCGTGCAGCCGTTCCAGATAGGCGTCGGCGTCGTCGCTGTTCGCGATCGCGTGCTGGCTGTCGAGAAACTCCGGCACGGTGGCGTAGGCCCCGTCCTGCTGGTTGACCACATAGGGCGTCGAGGTCCCGCCCATGACGCTCGACAGGGTGTTGTCGCCGTAGCGGAAGCGGGCGGCGTCCGCCCCGAGCTGCAGGGCGTAGCCGACGACGGCCTTGTGCAGCCGGACCGGGGCCGAGAGGGCCGCATCGGGCGCCGTCTGCAGCGCCGCCAGCCAGTTGGCGCAGAAGTGGTGGTCGCCTTCGACGAAGCTCCAGGAACGGTCGGAGAGCTGGCCCTTCAACCCTTCGCGACTGTCTCTGTCGAGGCCCAGGGCCGTGGCGGTTTCCGGCTGGCGGATCAGCAGGTGCTGGGCGAGGTCGTCCATGCCGCGCAGCAGATCGGCGTCTCCCGGCCCGGCCGACTCCGGCTGGGCGCGGGCGGCCTGATGAGAGCCGAGAAGCGCTGCCGCGGCGGCGGAGAGAAGGACGGCGCGGCGGTCGGGGCGCATGATCGGAAGCTCCGGGAAGAGCTGGAGCGTAGGGCCAGGGGCGCCGGGGCTGCAAGCGCCGCCCGGTTGCGTTCAGGCCGGCAGGTCGTCGGACGCGTGGCCGCCTGGCCCCGGCCGGATGCGCGGTTCGTCGGTCGCCGCCGGCGCGCCGCCGCGGGCGATGCGGTCGATGACGCCCCGGGCGAAATGATCGTGCATCAGCGCGCTCAGCCGGACGCCATCACGGGCGGCGAGGGCGGCGGCGATCTCGCGGTGCGCGTCCACTGCCTGCACCCAATGTCCGTGGTTGTAGGTGAGCAAGGCGCGGGCGCGCTCGCCGCGGGGGGCGGTCATCCGCCAGGCGACGATCAGGGCGGTGTTGCCCGAGGCGACGACCATCAGCTCGTGGATGGCGCGGTTGGTGCGGATGTACTCCGCGCGATCCAGGTTGGCGAAATGCGTCTCCATCTCCGCCTGCAGTTCGCGCAGGGTCTGGAGCTGTTCCGGCGTCATGCGCAGGCAGGCGAGCTGACCCGCAAGCGCTTCGAGCGCGCCGAGGACGGCGAAGACGTCGACCGCCTCGCTCTCGGAGAATTCCGGCACCTTGACCCGGCCGCTGGGAAGAAGCTCCAGCAGGCCCTCGGCGACCAGGGTGCGGAAGGCCTCGCGCACGGGCGTGCGGGACATGCCGAGCTGCTCGCTGATCGCCACCTCGCCGGGCCGAGCCCCGGGCGCGAGCTCACCGAGCTGGATCATCTGGCGCAATAAGTCGACGGCGGCGCGATGACGGGAGCCCTTTGGCGACCGCGTCGGGCTGCGTGTGGTCTTGGCCCGCGTTGCGCGGGGGGCGGCCCGGGCGACGCGGGGCGGGGTTCGGGCGATGGAGTTTTCGCTCATGATTGCGAGCCAGCCGTGGGCGCCGGCGAACCGGCGCCCAGGGACCAGGCCTGACCTAGAAGGTGGCCCGGAAGCCGACGGTGGCGACCCGGCCGATGATGTTGCCGGAGTAGGAGTCGTACCCGTTGGCGTTGTTGTAGAAGACCGGGTCCTTGTTGAAGACGTTGGTCAGGTCGAGGAACACTTGGCTGCCTTCGAACTCGCCGCCCTGCAGGGTGTAGGCGAGGTTGAGGTCGAAGATGGCGGAGCCATCGACCTTGTCGCCGCCGCTGACCGGATTGCCGGCCTGGCTGACCAGCGGAGTGACCGTGGTCCCCGACCAGTTGCGGTAGGAGCCGACGTAGTTGACGAAGACGTCGGCGGAGAACGGGCCGCCGTCCCAGCCGAGGTTGCCGCGCGCCTGGGCGCGGATCGACGGGAAGGTGTTGTTGAAGCCCGTCGTGTTGAGCACGCTGAAGGTCGAGCCGCCGCGGATCTTCTGGTCGAACTTTGTGAAGTAGGAGATCGATCCCGAGGCGCGGAACACGCCGTAAGCGTCGGTCGGCAGGCGGTAGCTGAAGTCCGCGTCGATGCCCTGGATGTCCAGGTTCAGCACGTTCTCCTGGCGGACCGACAGGATGTAATAGATCGGCGAGGGTACGGCGGAGGTCTGCGGGAAGTCGCCGGCCACCGCCTGGATGTCGGCCTGGGTCGCCCCGTTCGGGAAGAACCTCAGCTTGTCGTTGAGCGCTGTGGAGTTGATGGCGTTCGACAGGCTGGTGCCGGTGATCTGGTTGATCAGCTTGGTGTTGAACAGCGTCACGCCGACGCGGAAGCCGGGCACGAAGGCGGGCATGAAATCGCCGCCCACCGACCAGCTTTCGCCCTTGCCCGGCTTCGGATCGGGCGGGCCGCCGTTGAGGCTGACGCCGCCGACGGTGCTCGGGATCGTGCACTGGGTGGCGTTGCAGGTGACGCCGGGGACCTGGGCGGCCAGCGGGAAGTTGGCCAGCGGCACGGTGATCGCCTGGTTGGAGCCGCCGTAGCCGGAGAAGCTGGTCAGGCCGCTGCGCTCGCGGTCGCCGACGCTGGAGAGCTGCGGCGCGACGAAGGAGCGCGAGAAGTTGGCCCGCAGACGCAGGCCCTCGATCAGCTCCCAGCCCAGCGCCACCCGCGGATTGGTGGTGGTGCCGATCTGGCTGTAGTCGTCGTAGCGGCCGGAGACGCTCAGATCGAGGGCGCGGACCAGCGGCATGGCGTTGTCCGGCCCCACCAGCGGGATGAACAGTTCGCCGTAGGCCGACTTCACGTTCCGCTCCAGTTCGAGCTGGAAGCGTTCCGAGCCGCGCGAGGATGGCCCGGTGTTGTTGGGCCGGGTGCGGTCCATCTCCAGGCCGTAGTCGACATACTCCCCGCCGACCGCGATCTTCACCGGGCCGCCGGGCAGGGTGAACAGCTCGCCGTCGAGGCCCAGGCGGAACTGACGGATCGAATAGTACCAGCTCGACTTGGTGGAGTTGTCGGTCAGCCGCCGGCGCGTCTCGGCGGAGGTACGGTTGGCGGCGCCGATGTTCCAGACGTCGAGGGCGTTAGCCGCGGTCAGCGGCAGTTCGACGATCCGCACTTCGGTGCCCGGGATCGAGGGGGTAGCCTGGTTGCCGCCGGCGTTGGTGGTGCCGTTCAGCGCCAGGTTGGCGCAGCTGACGCAGAGCTGGCCCTGGTTGCCGACATAGCTGTCTTCCCGGCCATACACGCCCAGAGCGGTGATCCGGTAGTTGTCGCCGAGCTTGTACTCCAGGTCGGCGGCGACGAAGTAGTCGACGCTGTTGTTGAAGTTGTAGGCGCCCGGGCCGAGCAGGTCGTCGGCGTTCCAGCGGACCTGCTGGCGGTCGCCGGCCGTGGTGCCCGGCAGGACGCCGGGCGGATTGACGTAGAACGGGTTGGCCTGCGGCCCGGTGCGGAACACCGTCGAGGTCAGCGCGCCGCGCGAGGTCTGCTGGCGGTTGGTCACGCGCGAATAGACGGCGTCCAGCCCGACGGTCAGGTTCTCCGAGAGTTCCTGCCGGACCTTGAACATCGCGTTGTGGCGGATTTCCTTGGGGAAAATGTCGCCCTCGGGGGTGAGCTGGCAGGGCGAGTTGGCCGCGGTGTTGGCCACCGGGGTCGTCGACGTCGGCGAGGCATAGATGGTCGACTGGCCCTGCGGCTGAATGGCCGCCGGCGCGCAGAAGAAGGTTCCGAAGTTGGTCCCGCCGTCCGGACGGTGGTCGCGATTGAGGAAGTCGCGGTCGGCGAACTGCAGAGAACTCCGGTTGGAATAGTTATAGGCCAGCATAGTCGAGCCGCCGTCCCACCGCGTGCCCCACAACGCGCCGGCGTTGTAGGTGCGGTAGTCGTTCCCGAAGCCGGTCTGGCCGGTGACCATGAAGCCGTCGTACCCGCGCCGGGTGATGAAGTTGACCACGCCGGCGACGGCGTCGGAGCCGTAGACCGACGAGGCGCCTTCGGCCAGGACCTCGACGCGCTCCAGCGCGATGGGCGGGATGATGTTGGGATCGGTCAGGGTCTGCTGCTGGCTGCCCGGCGAGAAGCGGTGGCCGTCGATCAGCACCAGGGTGGAGTTCGACGAGCTCGAGCCCAGGCTGTGGATGGTCGGGGCGTAGAAGGCGTTGCCCGGGTTGCCGCCCTGCGGCGTGGCGCCCGAGCCGGTGAGTGCGGGCACCGAACGGAGAATCTGCTGCACCGTCTGGGCGCTGGTCTTCTCGATGGACTCGCGGTCCATGGCGATCAGGTTCGAGCCGATCGGGGCGACGCCGCGAATGCTGGTGCCCGTGACGACCACCTCCTCGAGTTCGTCGATCCCCTGGGCGGCGGCCACGGTTCCCCAGAGGGAGGCCGCCAGCATCATCGCGGTTCCACAGAGCAGGCGGCGCGCCAGAGCGCTCGCTTCCGGTTGCTTGTTCATCCCTAGTCCCTTTTTCTTTCTGGCCGCTGCGCGCGGCTTTCTTATGCGACCCGGGTGCGCGACGCCTTTTGCCGGCGTCTGTGCGGGGCCCTCCCTCCAGGCGGCCGTGCGGCCGCCCTATTCGATCCACCCCACGCGAGCGGGGATCTCAAATTGCATGCAAGAGTTGCATGCAAGAAACGCGTAACCCGCCGGCCGTTAGGGCAGGCGGTAAGCAACAAGCTCTGCGGGCACGCCCGGAGCGCCCATGGGAACCACGATGTACTGGCGCCCTCCGGCGACGTAGGTCATCGGCGAACCGGTAACGCGCGCGGTCATGCGCACCGCCCCGACCTCGCCGCCGGTCTTCTTGTCGTAGGCGCGCAGCCACGCGCCCTTCACCCCGTCGGCGTCGGTGGTCACCGTCCCTTCGCCGGCGATGACCAGCGTCCGGGTGACCAGGGTCCCGACCTTGCCGGTGGAGCCGGTGCGCGGGATGTTCAGGCCCTTCAGGGCCGGGTTGTACTTGACCTCGTCGGGCGTCTCGCCGTGCGGCGTCTGCCAGACGATGTCGCCCTTGTTCAGGTCGATGGCGGTGATCCGGCCATAGGGCGGCTTCAGCAGCGGCATGCCCTGGATGGTCAGGCGGTTGGGCCGGCGGATCGCTCCGGTGTCGCCCGGCGCCCGGGCGGTCCCGACCATGACGGCCATCTCGTTGGCGCCTTCGGAGGGCACCATGCCCAGGACGCCATAGGACATGTTCGAGAAGACGTAGAGGACGTTGGATTCGGGATCGAGGGCTCCGCCCGGCCACTGGGCCGAGCCGTCGCTCATCGGCGAGGTGATGGTGCCCAGCGGCCCCGGCCATTTGCTCATGGTCGGCGGGGTGAACAGCGGACCGATCTTGTAGTTGGAGACCAGCTTCACCGCTTCCGCCCGCAGTTCCGGGGTGAAATCGATCAGGTCGTCGATGGTCACGCCCTGCTGGTCGAAGGCCGGCGGCTTGGTGACGTGCGGTTGGGTGGGCGCGTACCATTCGCCGATCACGTCGCCCTTGGGCACCCGTCGCTCCGGGATCGGCCACACCGGCTTGCCGGTCACCCGGTCGAGGACGAACACCCAGGAGTGCTTGACGAGTTGGGCCACCGCCTTGATCGGCCGGCCGTCGACGGTGATGTCGCAGAGGATCGGCGCCGAGGCCATGTCGCGGTCCCACAGGCCGTGGTGGACCGTCTGATAGTGCCAGCGGCGTTGCCCGGTGCGGATGTCGAGGGCGACCAGGCACTCGCCGAACAGGCCGTTTCCTGGCCGCGAGCCGCCGTACCAGTCGCTGGTCGGCAACTCGACGCCGACATAGACGAGGCCGAGCTCGGGATCGGCGCTCATCTGCGCCCAGGCCCCGGCGTTGCCGGTGTAGACCTCGGCGCCGTTCAGCCAGGTGTCGTGACCGAACTCGCCCTTCTGGGGGATGGTGCGGAATATCCACAGACGCTTGCCTGTGCGCACGTCGTAGCCGCGGATCGCGCCCTTTACGTTGGACTTGCGCGCCGTCGTCGACGGGCGATGCGCCGAGCCGATGATAATGACGTCGTCGACGATGATCGGCGCGGAGGCCAGGCCTATGTCGGCCGTCTCGATGTCGATGTCCTGGTCGAGTTCGGCCAGGGCGCGAAGATCGACGCGGCCGTCCTTGCCGAAGCCGGGGATCGGCTGCCCGGTCTTCGCATCCAGGGCGATCATCTGGTAGCCGGGCGTCACATAGACGATGCGCTCTTCCTGGCCGTCGCTCCACCAGGCCAGGCCACGGCCGCTCTGCTGGCGAGGGGCGGTGGAGCCGCGGCGTCCTTCGTCGATGTTGTACTTCCACAGCATCTCGCCGGTGCGGGCGTCGAGCGCCACCGCCGCCCGGCGCGAGCCGGCGGTCAGGTAGAGCTTGCCGTCCACCATCAGCGGCGTGGCCTGGAGGTTGTACTCGGGCGCCGGGCCGAGGTTGTCGGTCCGGAAACGCCAGGCCGGCTGCAGGCTGTTGAAGTTGGCGGCGTCGATCTGGTCGAGGGCGGCGTAGCGATGGCTGTACAGGTCGCCGCCGTAGGTTCGCCATTCGCCGTTGGCGGTGTCGTAAGCGACGCGGGGCCGCACCTGGCCCATGGCCGGGCCGACCATCGCCGCCATCACCCCGCCAAGCGCCGTCGCGCACACCGCGCGTCGGGAAAGCCCCTCGCCCATACTCGCCGTTTCCTCACTACGTTCGGCCGCCTCGCGTCATTGCGGGCCGCTCTTTTCCAGGGGAGTTCAGGCAGCTCGGACCCCCGAAACCCGCCTCTTCCCCAGTCTCGACGACACGGCCACGGGCCAGTCCTGTCAAACGAGGGCGACCGGTTTCTGCTCAACAGATGAGAGTGGGTGCGGCGGTAGCGGTCCCGGCTCGGGGGCGCACGAAAACCCTCTCCCCCGGAGGAGAGGCAGCGCGGGCCCACAGTCCTGCAGACGGCTTAGCCGGCGACTGGATAGAGCTTGCTGCCGATCGCCTCGGCGGCGGCGCAGAGGGCGTCCCGGACCTCGGCGCGGCGCGCGTCGTCCATCCGCTCGGCGTCGTCGGAGACCGAGATGGCGGCGACTGTGCGGCCGGAGGTGTTGCGCACCGGCACGGCCACGCAGCGCATGTCGGCGCTGATCTCGCGGTCGTCGATGGCGAAGTTCTGCGCCCGCACCTTGGCGATCTCGGCGCGGAAGGCCGCCGGCTCGGTGATAGTGTAGGGGGTAAGGGCCACAAGGTCGCCCTCGCGCAGGAAGATCTCCAACTCCTCGTCGGAGATGGCCGCGAGCAGCACCTTGCCAAGCCCCGAGCAGTAGGCCTCCTGCTGAGCGCCCACCTCGGTGTGGACCGAGAAACGGGTCGGGTCGCCGTGCTTGGCGACATAGGTGACCATGCCGTCTTCCAGCACGCCCATGTGGACCGTGAGCTCCAGCCGTCCAGCCAGGTCGGCCAGCACCGAGTCGGAGGCTTCGCGCAGGATCTCGCCGACCTCCACCGCCTGCGAGAGGGAGACGAGCAGCATGCCGGGCCGGTAGCGGCCGCGTGCGCCGCGCACCACGGCGCCGACCTTCTCCAGCGTCTGAACGAGCCGATAGCCGGAGGCGCCGGGCAGGTTCGCCCGGCGGCTCAGTTCGGCGCTGGTCAGCCATTCGTCCGCAGCGGCGAATGACTTCAGGAGCGCGAACGCCTTGACGACCGATTGATTAGTGGGGGTGGCCAAGTTGGCTCCTAGCCCGGAGATCGAAGACGAACAGGACGCGCATCCATCGACCCTTTCGACAACACCGCAAAAGTCGAATCCGGCCTTTGCATACATTCGATAAAAACATCGTCCGCGCAGCGGCCGGGTGATGTCAAGCGACCCGCCGAAGGCGTTACCGCTACCGCGAAAGAAAAAAATCGGCCGCCTTTCCGCGCGGTGGCGGGATGGGGGCCAGTCGGGGAAAAACTAGCTCACCAGCGCCCGCGAACGCCGAAGGTGACGACCCTCCCGATGGGGCTGGCCCCATAGCGATCGTAGCCGGTCGCGGTGTTGTAGAAGGGCGGATCCTTGTCGAAGACATTGGTGACGTCGACGAAGACCGAGCTCTGGCCGAACATCCCGCCGCGCGAGATGTCGTAGGCCAGATGCAGGTCAAACTGCAGGTTGGCCTTCACCTTGGCGCCGCCGCCGTCCGGCACGCCGCCGACATTGATCAGCGGCACGTTGGTGCTCGAGGACCAGTTGCGGTAGCTGCCGATGTAGTTGGCGAAGACGTCCGCCGAGACCCTGCCCAACTCCCAGCCGACGTTGGCCCGGGCCTGGGTCTTGATCGAGGGGAAGGTCTCGTTGAAGCCGGTGGTGTTCAGCACGCTGAAGGTCGTGCCGCCGCCGATGTTCTGGTCGAACTTCAGGAACTGCGAGACGGACCCGCCGACCGTGAAGGCGCCGTAGTCGGTGGAGAACCGGTAGCTGCCGTCGATGTCCAGGCCCTGAATATCCAGGTTGACGACGTTCTGCTGCTGGCCGTTGCGGATGAAGTAGACCGTCGTCGGCAACGGCGAATTCTGCGGCGCCGTCCCGACGATCTGGGCGATCTGCTCGGCGGTGGCCCCGGTGGGGTAGATGGTCAGCAGATGATTCAGGCCGGCGGTATTGATCACCGTGGCGAGGTTGGGGGAGGTGACGCCGCCGCGGAACTTGGCGTTGAACAGGGTCACGCCCAGCCGCAGGCCCGGCGCGAAGACCGGATTGAAGTCCGCACCCAACGACCAGCCGCGGCCGGTCTGCGGCTTCAGGCCCGGATTGCCGTTGTTGAAGGTGACGCCCGGCACGGTGGTCGAGGAAATCTGGCAGGTGACCTGGCCAGGGGCGGTGCAGCCGGGCAGCTGGGCGGCCAGCGGATAGTTGGCGATCGGCACGAGGATGGCGCCGCTGTCCTGTGCGCCGTAGCCGGAGAAGCTGGCCAGGCCGCCGCGCGAGGCGTCGCCGATGCTGCTGATCGCCGGCGCGACGAAGGATTTCGACCAGTTGCCGCGGATCTTGAAGCCCTCGACCACCTCCCAGTTGCCGGCGATCTTGGGATTGCTGGTCTGGCCGACGTCGCTGTAGTCGTCGTGGCGGCCGGAGAGGTTCAACTGCAGGCTGCGGACCAGCGGAACTTCCTGCTCCGGGCTGACCAGCGGGACCAGCAGTTCGCCGTAGAACGACTGGACCTTGCGGCCGAGATTGAGCTCCAGCTGCTCGGAGCCGGTGCTCGCCGGGCCGGTGTTGTTGGGCCGGCTGCGCAGCACCTTTACCCCGTACTTGAGGTATTCCGCGCCGATGGCCATGCGCACCGGTCCGGCCGGCAGCTCGAACAGGGCGCCGTCCAGGCCGATGCGGCCCTGTTCGATGGAGTGGAAGAAGCGTGCGTCCGAGGTTGAATCGACCAGGCGGGCGAGCACGGCCGCGGAGGTGCGGTTCGCGCCGGGCGGGCTCCAGACGTCCAGGGCGTTGGCGGCGGTCAGCGGCAGCTGCTGGATGCGCACGTCGGTGCCCGGGACCGAGACCTGGGTCAGGCTGCCCCCGCCGTTGGTCGTGCCGTTCAGCGCCAGGTTGGCGCAGCTGCCGCAGAGCTGGCCGACGCTGCGGGTGTAGCTGTCGTCGCGCCCTGTGAGGCCAAGGGCGGTGAGGCGGAAGTTCTCGCCCAGGCGGTACTCCGCATGGCCGGAGACATAGTAGTTCTCGGCGCCTTCGGTGCTGCGGGCGCCGGGGCCCAGCAGTTCGTCGGCCGAGAAACGTATCGTCTGTCGGTCGCCGGCCGTCGTGCCGGGCAGGATTCCAGGCGGGTTGACGTAGAACGGATTGGCCTGCGGTCCCGTGCGGAACACCGTGGCGGTGACCGTGCCCCGGGCGGCGCGCTGTTCGTTGCGGCGGTCCGAGAAGACCACGTCCGCGCCGACCGTGAGGTTCTCTGTCAGGACCTGCTCGAACTTGAGCATGACGTTGTGGCGCTTCTCGCGTGGGATCAGGTCGCTGTAGCCGGTGCGGTCACAGGGGGCGTTGGCGGCCGAGTTGGTCACGGTCGAGGTGGCCGTCGGCGACAGATAGATGCCGGCGACTCCCTGCGGCTGGATGGTGGCCGGCGAGCATGCGAAGCTCTGGAAGTTGGTGCCGCCCTCGTCGATGTGGTTCGGCTGCAGGAAGTCGCGGGAGTTCCCGGCCAGGGCGCTGCGGTCGGAGAAGCCGTAGGCGATCATCGCCCAGCCGCCTTCCCAGCGCTTACCGGCCAGCAGGCCGACGTTGCGGGTGTCATACCCGTCGCCGTAGCCGAGCTGCCCGCTGGCCTCGAAGCCCTCGAAGTTGCGCCGGGTGATGAAGTTGATCACACCCGCGACGGCGTCGGAGCCGTAGACCGAGGAAGACCCCTCGGCCAGCACCTCGACCCGCTCCAGGGCGATCGGCGCGATGATGTTGGGGTCCGACAGCGGGTGGGGCTGGCCGCCGAGCGAGAAGCGGTGGCCGTCGATCAGCACAAGGGTGGAGTTGGAGGCGCTGGAGCCGAGGCTGTGGATGGTGGGCGAGTAGTAGGAGGTCGCGGCCTGGCCCTGGCCGACGGAACCGGCGCCGGTGATCGCCGGCACGGTCTTGAGGATCTGCTGCAGGGTCTGGGCGCTGGTAGCCTCGATCTCCTGACGGCCGACGGCGACGAGGTTGGAGCCGACCGGCGCGACGCCGCGTAGGCTGGTGCCGGTGACGACCACCTCGGCAATGTCGGCTTCGTCCGGCGCCTGGGCGAGCACCAGACTGGGGAACAGGGACGCGGCCGCGACAATGGCGACAGCCGAACCATTACCCATCAGGCGCGCGGCGAGGCCGCGGCGTTCTTCGCTCAACATGTTCACTCCCTCCGTAACCGGCTTCTGCGAGCCGGATTGTCTGGCGCTTGTCGTCCTCCCGCCTGGCTGCACGCCATTCCGGCCGGCGGTTTTGCGCCTAGGCTCCGGTCTCCCTCCGGATATCGAGTGCGACGTCGACGATCATGTCTTCCTGTCCGCCGACCATTCTGCGTCGTCCGAGTTCGACGAGGATCTGTCGGGTGTCGACGCCGTAGTCGGCGCTGGCCTTCTCGGCGTGGCGCAGGAAGGAGGAGTAGACGCCGGCGTAGCCGAGGCTGAGGGTTTCGCGGTCGACCCGGACCGGTCGGTCCTGCAGCGGGCGGACCAGTTCCTCGGCCGCGTCCATCAGCCTGAACAGGTCGGTCCCGTGCTTCCAGCCCTTGCGGTCGGCGGCGGCGACGAACACCTCCAGCGGGGCGTTGCCGGCCCCGGCCCCCATGCCGGCCAGGGAGGCGTCGACGCGGAGCGCCCCGGCCTGCACCGCCACCAGCGAGTTGGCCACCCCCAGCGACAGGTTGTGGTGGGCGTGGACGCCGCGCTCGGTCTGCGGCTTCAGCACCCGGTCGTAGGCTTCCAGCCGCAGGCGGTAGCCGTCCATGTCCAGCGCCCCGCCGCTGTCGGTGACATAGACGCAGGTGGCCCCGTAGCTCTCCATCAGCAGGGCCTGCTGGGCCAGTTCGTCCGGCTCGATCATGTGGCTCATCATCAGGAAGCCGATGGTGTCCATGCCCAGGTTGCGGGCCGCCTCGATGTGCTGTTTGGCGACGTCCGCCTCGGTGCAGTGGGTGGCGATGCGCACCGAGCTGACGCCCAGGCCGTGGGCGTGCTTGAGGTCCTCCACCGTGCCGATGCCGGGGATCAGCAGGGTGGTCAGCCGGGCCTGCTCGACCACCTCGGCCACCGCCTCGATCCACGCCCAGTCGGTGTGGGCCCCGAAGCCGTAGTTGAAGCTGGAGCCGTTCAGCCCGTCGCCGTGCGCCACCTCGATGGCGTCGACCCCGGCCTGGTCCAGCGCCCGGGCGATGCTGCGCACATGCTCCAGGCCGTACTGGTGACGGATGGCGTGCATCCCGTCGCGCAGGGTGACGTCCTGGATGTAGAGCTTGGTCTTGGTCGGATCGAAGGTCATGCGGGCTGCTTCTCGAACTTGCGAAGCGCGATCTTCTCGGCCGTCTTCAGGGCCGCGGAGGTCATGATGTCGAGGTTGCCGGCGTAGGCCGGCAGGTAGTGGGCCGCGCCCTCCACTTCCAGGTAGACGCTGGTCTTCACCCCCTCGAAGACTCCGATCCCGGGGATCGACACCGGGTTGTTGGAGCCAAAGCGCTCGAACTGCACCTCCTGCTTCAGCCGGTAGCCGGGCACATAGGCGCTGACCTTCTCGATCATCGCCGCGATCGAGGCGGCGATGGTCGCCTCGTCCGCCCCCGAGGACAGGGTGAACACCGTGTCGCGCATGATCATCGGCGGCTCGGCCGGATTGAGGATGATGATCGCCTTGCCCTTGTCCGCCCCGCCGACCTCTTCCAGGCCGCGCGAGGTGGTCTCGGTGAACTCATCGATGTTGGCCCGCGTGCCCGGGCCCGCCGACTTGGAGGCGATCGAGGCGACGATCTCGGCATAGTGCACCTTGGCCACCGCCGACACCGCCGCCACGATCGGGATCGTCGCCTGGCCGCCGCAGGTGACCATGTTGACGTTCGGCGCATCCAGGTGCGCGTCGCCGTTCACCACCGGGATCACATAGGGCCCGATCGCCGCCGGCGTCAGGTCGACCATCACCTTGCCCGCCGCCGCGCACACCGCCGCATGGCGCTTGTGCGCCCCCGCCGACGTCGCGTCGAAGACAATGCCGATCTCCGGCCAGCACGGCAGCTTCTGGAGACCCTCGATCCCCTCGTGCGTCGTCGCAACGCCCAGCCGCTCGGCCCGCTTCAGACCATCCGACGCAGGGTCGATCCCCACGAACGCCGCCATCCGCAGCACCTTCGAGGTCCGAAGCACCTTGATCATCAGGTCCGTCCCGATGTTCCCCGAACCTATGATGGCCACCGATACGCGCGGC
>JAEYTM010000113.1 GCA_023434015.1 Pseudomonadota bacterium
GCCGATGACCTGGTCGGCGTCGGTGGGGGCGTCGGCGGGCGCGGCGGCGGCCTTGCCCCACACCAGATCGGTCGGCTGGACCAGCTCGCCGGCCGCCAGGTTCCGCGCGTAGGTCAGCACCTCGACATTGGCGCGCGAGGCGGCGGTGGTCGCGGGTGCGGCGGCTCCGGCGGCGCGGACCACCACCTTCTTGAAGCCCTCGGCATTGGCCCAGTCGAGACCGGCGCGCCGGGCGACCATTTGCACGACCGCGGCGTCGAGCGCCACGCTAGGGCCCGAGCGTGCGGCGACCGGAACCTTGGCCGCAGCGCCGGCGCCTTCGAACAGGTCGCCCAGGGTGACGATCCCGTCGGCGTCGGAAGTCTCGGCCTTCAGGGTGACCGGCTGGCCGGCCAGGGCCGGCGTCGCCAGCAGCGTGGCGGCGGCCAGGGTCAGGAGCCAGCGCATCAGGATTTCACCTGGTTGGCCACGCCGAGCATGTTGTCGGCGGTGGAGATCACCTTGGAATTCATCTCGTAGGCGCGCTGGGCGACGATCAGGGCGGTGATCTCGGCCACCGCGTCGACGTTGGAGGCTTCGGTGTAGCCCTGGAGGATGTCCCCCAGGCCCATCTCACCCGGCGCGCCGACCGTGGCCGGTCCCGAGGCGGCGGTTTCCTTGAACAGGTTCGCGCCCTGGGCGCTGAGACCGCCCTCGTTCAGGAAGGTGGCCAGCTGGATCGCGCCGACGATCGTCGGGGCCACCGCGCCGGGCTGGGTCACCTGGACCTGGCCGGCCTTGGAGATGGTCACGTCGGTGGCGTCGGCGGGAATGGCGATGGCCGGCTCCAGCAGGTAGCCGTCCTGGGTGACCATCTGGCCTTGGTCGTTGATCGCCAGGTTGCCGGCGCGGGTGTAGGCGAACTCGCCGGAGGGCAGCAGCACCTGGAGATAGCCGCGCCCCTGGATGGCGAGGTCGAAGGCGTTCTCGGTGCGCGTCATCGCGCCCTGGATGTCGATCCGGTAGACGCTGCCGGCCTTAACCCCGGCGCCGACCTGCACGCCGGTCGGGACGATATTGCCCTGCTCGGACGACTGCGCCCCTGCCTGTTCGAGGGTCTGATAAAGCAGATCCTGGAACTCGGCGCGCTGACGCTTGAACGCCACCGTGTTCATGTTGGCGATGTTGTTCGAGATAACCTCGACGTTGAGCTGCTGGGCAGCCATGCCGGTCGCGGCGGTGCGAAGAGCCTGCATTGCTCAAATCCCTCCTTACTGCACCCGGCCCATGCGTTCGACGGAGCGGCGCGACAGGTCGGCGTTGGAATCCATCATCTTGGCCATCTGCTCGTAGGCCCGGCTGACCTCGATCATCCGGGTGATCTCCATGATCGGCTGGACGTTGGAGCCCTCCAGCATGCCCTGGCGCAGGCGCGCGGCCTCGGCGGGCGCCGGCTGGTCGTTGGAGATGTTCTGCAGCAGGTTGTCGCCGGTCTTCTCCAGGACCGCGAGGTTGGGGAAGGCGAACATCGCCACCTTGCCGACGCGCTCCACGCCCTGGGTGACCGTGCCGTCGGCGGCGATGCCGACCGGGCCCCGCTCCGGGTCGATGACGATATCCGTCCCGCCTTCGCCGGCCACCGGCGCGCCGGCCTGGGTGACCAGCCGGCCGATCTCGTCCGTCCGGAAGCGGCCGTCCCGGGTGAAGCGTTCGCCGGCGTCGGTGGCCACGCGGAAGAAGCCCTGGCCCTCGATGGCCAGGTCGAGAGGACCGCCGGTGCGGCGCAGCGCGCCCTGGCCGAAGTCCCGGGCCACCCCGTCGGCGGCGACGAACTTGACCGGCTTGGGTCCGTCGAGGGTCGCGGCCGGCGCCTGGGGCAGGGTCCTGGTCATCAGCGACTCCACCTTGAACCCCGAGGTGTCGGCGTTGGCGATGTTGTTGGCGATGATGTCCATCTCGCGACGCAGCACCATCTGGCGCGACAGTCCGACGTAAAGGGCGTTGTCCATGGCAGGCCTTGGCGACAGTTTTCGCCCAGATCGGCTGCAAGCTTCGGGCCAGTCTGAAACCCGAGTAAAATCAAGCAATAAGAAAGTTAACGCCTGCCTCCCGGCCGAAACTGCCGGGCAGGGTTGACCCTCGTTAACCTCGGTTAAGAACGGCTTCTTAACCAAACAGGCGCGAATGAGGCAGGGCTAGGATTCCAGGGAACGCGCGCGTGGCCAAGGACAAGGTCAAGGAAGCCCCGACGAGCGAGGCCGAAGCCTCGGACGGCGAAGCCGCGCCCGGCAAGAAGAAGCCGTCGCTGAAGCTCATGCTGATCGCGGGGGCGGCGGCGCTCGTGGTGCTGGGCGGCGGCGGCGCGGCGGCGTTCATCTTCCTCAAGCCCGCGCCCGACGCCGAGCAGGGCGGCAAGGCCAAGGCGGCGAAGAAGGGCAAGGACGAGAAGGGCGGGCACGCCAAGGGCGTCGAGGGCGCGGCTCAGGTCCGCGAAGGCCCGGACGGCGTCGTCTTCTACACCCTGCCCGACGTGGTGGTGAACATGCAGACCGCCGACGGCCGGGCGACCTTCCTCAAGCTCAAGCTGACGCTGGAACTGCCGGACCATGCCGCAGTCGAGACGCTGGAGCCGAGCATGCCGAGGCTGCAGGACATGTTCCAGACCTTCCTGCGCGAACTGCGCCCGGAGGACCTGTCGGGCAGCCAGGGCTCCTACCAGTTGCGCATGGAGATCCTGCGGCGGGTCAACCTGGTGATCGCCCCGTCCAAGGCGAACGCCGTCCTGATCGAGGAGATGCTGATCAACTGACGGTCCGACAGGACCGCCGGGGGGCGCAGAACATGAGCGAGACCATCGAAACCCAGGAGGAGACAGCCGGTGTTCCGGCAGGGGACGCCGCCCAGGCCTGGCCGGGCGCGGCGCAGCCGGCCGCCGAAGGCGCCATCGGCTCCGAGCGAATCCTCAACCAGGATGAGATCGACAGCCTGCTGGGCTTCGACCTGTCCGACGAGGAGGCCGCCGAGCGGACCGGCATCCGGGCGATCATCAATTCGGCGCTGGTCTCCTACGAACGCCTGCCGATGCTGGAGATCGTCTTCGACCGCCTGGTGCGGCTGATGACCACCTCTCTGCGGAACTTCACCTCCGACAACGTCGAGGTGAGCCTGGACAACATCTCGTCGATCCGTTTCGGCGATTACCTGAACTCGATCCCGCTGCCGGCCATCCTGTCGGTGTTCCGGGCCGAGGAGCTGAACAACTACGGCCTGCTGACGGTCGACTCCAACCTGATCTACTCCATCGTCGACGTCCTGCTGGGGGGGCGCCGCGGCACCGCGGCCATGCGCATCGAGGGCCGCCCCTACACCACCATCGAGCGGGTGCTGGTGCAGCGGATGGTCGAGGTCGTGCTGGCCGACGCGCGCGAGGCGTTCGAGCCGCTGACTCCAGTGACCTTCACCCTCGACCGGCTGGAGACCAATCCGCGCTTCGCGGCGATCGCCCGGCCGGCCAACGCCGCCATCCTGGTGAAGTTGCGGATCGACATGGAGGACCGCGGCGGGCGGATCGAACTGCTGCTGCCCTACGCCACGCTCGAGCCCATCCGGAAGATGCTGCTGCAGCAGTTCATGGGTGAGAAGTTCGGCCGCGACAACATCTGGGAAGGCCACCTAGCCACCGAGCTCTGGACCACCAACATGGAGGTCCGCGCCGTGCTCGACGAGCAGCAGGTGCCGCTCAGGCAGGTGCTCGACCTGAAGGTCGGCGACACCCTGATGTTCAACGCCACGCCCGACAGCCTGATCGAGCTGCGCGCCGGCGCGATCCCCCTGACCCGTGGCCGGATGGGTCGTCGAAACAGCCACATCGCCGTCCGCGTGGAGGGGCCCCTGACGCCCAACGCGCGCCAAGCCGTCCAGAGGGTCCCATGAGCGTCATCGCCATAAGCCTCAACCTGCTGCTTGCGGCCCTGCTGGGCGCCGCCCTGGCGATGGGCTGGCGGCTCAACCGCCGCCTGAAGGCGCTGCGCGACAGCCATGACGGCTTCGCCGTCGCGGTCCGCGAACTGAACACCGCCGCGGCTCGCGCCGAACAGGGGCTGGCCGACCTGCGCGCCGCCACGGACGCCGCGACCGAGGAGCTGGTGGACCGCATCGAGAAGGGCCGCGCGCTCGCGGCCCGGCTGGAGCGCCTGACCCTGCAGGGCGCGAATTCGCCCGAGC
>JAEYTM010000128.1 GCA_023434015.1 Pseudomonadota bacterium
GCCGCGCGGGGGCGGGGCGTTTATTCCCGACCCCGCGGGGGGGGCGCGCTCGTGCGAGGGCGGGCGGGTGCAGGTCCTGGGGCGCGCCGACGCCGTCGGCGCACCGGGGGTGAACATGGAGCTGTCAAAGCGACGCGCCCAGTCGGTGACGGCGGCGCTCGCCTCGGCTGGCCTGCCGGCCGCCGAGTTCCAGGTCGCCGCCGCCGGACAGACAGGCGCGACCACTCTCGCCGGTCAGGCGGCGCCCCTGCGCCGGCGCGCCGACGTTGTCCTGCATCTGACGCCCCGCTGACCTTAAGGCTGACGCCGGCGCATCAGCGGGCAAGAAAAAGGCGGGCCCGAAGGCCCGCCAGTGTGCATCATCGAGAAAAGGGGTGCGGAGACGGCAGACTGGCATGCTGCCAGTCTCAAGTCGGGGGGGGCGTCGCCGCCTCCGCAATCAGTAAACACGGTCCCCATCCAAAGCGTTCCGGGCAGAACCGGCTTTTTGAACTTATTTTTTGACGCTCGTGCATTTCCGCTCGACGCGTGCTCGCGGTTGGCGGCTCCTCTCTGAAAACCTTCGGCTTTTTTGGAAGCTTTACCGTTCATGGCGCGCTGCTGGAACGCGGCTTCATGGCGGGGCGTTAGAAGATCGGGCGGGCGTGTCCCCCGCCAGGTCGCGAAGGAGGCTCCAGCATGCGCAGTTCTTTCGCGGTGCGTGGCGGCTTCAGCCTGATGAAGACCCCCAATGTCCGGCAGCAGGCCGGCCGTCGCCGCCTGGCGGTGGTCTGCGCCATCGTCGCCCTGGCGCTCGCCAGCGGCGTGATCGGGCTGATGACCCCCTCCGCCGGCCAGGTGTCGACCCAGGCGCACACCGGCCCGTTCAGCTATTTCCCCTCCGAGTAAGGAGCCGTTCCCATGGCGCTTTCCAACCGATCCTCCGTCCGCCCCACCCTCACCGCCACCCGCGCCCGGCAAGGGCGGCCTGGGAAGCATGTGATGTGGGTGCTGGTCGTTGGCCTGGCCCTCACGATCCTGGGCTTCTTCGCCGCCTATGCCTGGAAGTCCGACGACCTGGCCTCCACCGAGCCCAACAACGCGCGCCAGCAGATCGACGCCCAGGCCTTCAACGCGCCCGAGCCGGCGGCGAAGAATCCCCAGCCGGCCGAAGTCGCAAGCCCCGGCAGCACGCCGCTGTCGCGCTGAGCTGAGACAAGGACGACAGACGGCCGCCCCCCGCGGGGGGAGGCCGCTTTCATGTCAGACGACGGACTGTCCCCGCAGCGCGCGGACGACGAAGTTCGCCACCAGCAGCACCAGGAACACGACGAACAGGACCTTGGCGATGGTCGCGGCAAGGCCGGCGAGGCTGAAGAAGCCAAGGGCGCCGGCGACGATGGCCAGCAGGGCGAAGATCAGGGTCCAACCCAGCATCGGGGCGCGCTCCTCAAAGAAAAAGGGACGCCGCGGGATGCGACGCCCCTTGTTTCTCAAACGTCCGCCCGAAGGCGTCGTTCCGGCTCAGGCCGCCTGTCGGGAGCTCTTGCGCGGGTGGAAGAACAGCGCCTGCCCGATCGCCGCCTTCACGGTCTCCGGCTGGAACGGCTTGGTGATCAGGAAGGTGGGTTCCGGGCGCTCGCCGGTCAGCAGGCGCTCGGGGAAGGCGGTGATGAAGATCACCGGGACGTCGAGCCGGGCGAGGATGTCCTTCACCGCGTCGATGCCCGAGGAGCCGTCGGCCAGCTGGATATCGGCCAGCACCAGGCCGGGCGTCTTGCGGGCCACGGCGTCCACGGCCTCGGTGCGGGTCGCGGCGATATCGACCACCGTGTGGCCGAGCTCCTTGACCAGCGCCTCGATGTCGGCCGCAATGACCGGTTCGTCCTCGATGATCAGCACGTCGGTGGCGAGTTCGGCGTCGATCTCCGCCTGGGCCTCGGAGATCAGCTTCTCGACCTCGGCGAAGTCGGTGTCGAGGATCTGCGCCGCTTCGGAGGGGGTGAAGCCTTCGAGGGCGGTGAGCAGGAACGCCTGACGCGACCGCGGCGCGATGCGCATCAGCCTGCGGGTGGTGTCGTCGGCGGCGAGATCGTCATCCTGCGGATCCTCGAGCTGCGCGCCCGAGGTGCACCAGATGGCGTGGAACACATGGTAGAGGGCGACGCGCGGCGTCAGGTCGGCTTCCAGCACCCGCTCGCCGGCGGCCAGGGCTTCCAGCGCCACCCGCACATAGTGGTCGCCCGTGGTCTGGTCGCCCGTCAGGGCGCGGGCGTAGCGACGCACGTAAGGCAGATGCGGCGCCAGTCGGGCTAGAAGACTCAAGGGTGACCCCTCCCATAAAAACGTCGACTTGATCCAGGACGTCGCGGGTCAGGAGGCGCATCCCCCGACATGACGCCCATCATGGTCGGAAAACGCCATGGAAGGGAACCGGTTCCCAAGACGGGCGGTTTTCAGCATCTTGTTCGCTGCTGTCGGGGAACCCGACCGGGGAGCCGGACGTTGAGCGACGACGAGAATACTCAGAGGGGGCGGCCGCCGCGTGAGCGGGGCGCCGATAATATGATCGAACAACGGCCTTCCGAGGAACGGCGCAAGTCCTCCGCCGCACTGGATGAAGCGCGCCTGCGCCAGCAGGCCATCGGCGTGCGCCTGCGCCAGATGTTTGACGAGGTCGTGAACGAGGAGGTCCCGGACGAGTTCCTGGACATCCTGCGGCGCGCCGACCGTGCGGCGGAGACCCGATGATGGGGGGCGAAGCAGTCTCCCGCCCGGCCCGCAGCGCCGCGGACGACGAAGCCTTCAAGCGCGAACTCGTCCAGCTGATCCCGCATCTCCGCGCCTTCGCCCGCACCCTCTGCGGCGACCCGGCTGCGGCCGACGATCTGGCGCAGGACGCCATGATGAAGGCCTGGGACGCGCGAAACAGCTTCCAGATGGGCACGAACATGAAGGCCTGGACCTTCATGATCCTGCGCAACCAGTTCTATTCGGAGAAGCGCCGGTCCTGGCGCCAGAGCCAGCTCGACCAGGAGGCCGCCGAGCGGACTCTGGTGGCGGTGGACGATCCCGAAGCGCCGGTGGCGCTGGACGAGCTGCGCCAGGGCCTGGCCATGCTGCCGGCCGAGCAGCGCGAGGCGCTGATCCTCGTCGGCGCCGGCGGATTCGCCTACGAGGAAGCCGCCGAGATCTGCAACTGTGCGGTGGGCACGGTGAAGAGCCGCGTCAGCCGCGCGCGACGGGCGCTGCACGCTATCCTCGACGACGGCGCTTACGACCGGGACGGGGCGGCCGCGGGTGACGCCATGCGCTCGATCCTGGCCGACGCGGAGCGGCTAAGCACCGTCCGTTGAGGCCGGGGGGCCGGCCTGCGATGCCTGGAGCTTCCCGAAGCTCGATGAGCACCATCCGCGTGCGCCTGACGGCGGCGCTGGCGGCGGCGCTGCTGCCCGTGCTGATGCTCGGCGCGGTGCAGTCGGCGATCGCCTTCAACCGGGAAGGCGAGACCCTGCGGCAGGACCTGGGCTTCGCCGCCCAGCGGAGCGCGGCTTCGGCGCGCGCGCGGATGGAGAGCGCCGACATCCTGCTGCAGACACTGGCGCCCGGCTCGGTCGGGTTCCAGTGCGCCCAGCGGCTGGCCCAGGTGATCGACCGGATTCCCGGCTATGAGAACCTCGTGCGGTTCGACCGCATGGGCCGGGTGGCCTGCGCGGCGGGCGATGTGCCGAACAATCCGCAGCGGAGCCAGCTGCCCTGGTTCCGCCGCCTGGCGGCGGGTGAGCAGCTCGCGGTGGCGGGAGACATGGGCGTCCCCTATGCGGCCACGCCGTCGGTGCTGGCGGCGGTGCGGGCCGAAACGCCCGACGGGACCTTCGACGGGGCGTTCGGGGCGGTCATCGCCCTGTCCAGCCTGGAGCCGACCTCCACCGACCCCACCGGCGTGCCGTCCGAGGTCGCGCTGGCCGATTCCAGCGGCGCCTACATCAGCTTCACCGACGCCGACGCCTTCACCGAACTGCCCGGCGACTGGCAGGCGCGGGCGCGGACCGACGGATCCTACGTCTGGTACGCCCGCGACGCGCGGGGCGAGCAGCGGGTCTATTCGGTGGCGCCGCTGGTCAGCGACGCGGTGTTCGTAGTGTTGTCGGCCAGTTCCCCAGGCCTCCTGTCCTGGGCCCGGCTGAACCCCCTGACCGGGGTGATCTTCCCGCTGCTCACCTTCGCCCTGGCCCTGGCCGCGGTGTTCGTGGCCACGGACCGGGTGGTGCTTCACTGGATCGCCTATCTGCAGCGGATCGCCAATCTCTACGCCCGCGGGCGGCTGTCGGTCCGGCCGGTGCAGGCCGAGCGGATGCCGCCTGAGATCCGCGAACTGGCCGAAACCCTGGAGGACATGGCGGACGCCATCGTCGGACGCGACGCGTCCCTGCGGGACTCGCTGGCCCAGAAGGACGCGCTGATGCGCGAGATCCACCACCGGGTGAAGAACAATCTGCAGGTGATCTCTTCCCTGCTGAACATGCAGCAGCGCGCCCTCGCCGACCCGGCGGCGCGGGCGGCGATGTCCGACACCCGCCAGCGGATCACCGCCCTGGCGCTGATCTACCGGGCCCTTTACCAGGGGCCCGACCTGAAGCGGGTCGATCTGCGGCCGTTCCTCGAGGAGCTGACGGCGCAGCTGATCGCCGGCGAGATGCTGCACGGCGCGCCCGTGCGCACGGAGCTGAAGGTCGACGCCCTGGTGATCGATCCGGACCGGCTGGCGCCCTTGGCGCTGTTTGCGGTGGAGGCGATCACCAACGCCCAGAAGCACGCCTTCGCATCGCGGGGCGGCGTCCTGACGGTGACCTTCGAGGTCCACGGCGAGGAGGCCACCCTGGAGATTTCCGACGACGGCGAGGCGTCCGACACGGCGCTCGAGGCCTCCGGGGTCGGGCGGACGCTGATGACCGCCTTCGCCCGTCAGCTGCGTGGGAAGGCGGAGATCGTCCGCAACGCCAAGGGGGGAATCACCGCGCGGCTGCTGTTCCCGACTCCGGCCGCCGAGGAAGCGCCGCACGCCGGGAACCCGGCTGCGCCGTAGGACGTTGGGCGGGGGCGAGATAACCCCGGAGAAGACCTGATGCGCAAAGTAGTTCTCATGGCGGTTCTGGCCGCCAGCATGGCGGTCGCCGCCTGCAACACCGTGTCCGGCGCGGGCCGGGACGTCCAGGCCGCCGGCGCGGCCGTCACCGACACCGCCGAAGACGCCCGGCGCTAAGCCCAGGGCGACAGAAATCAGGGCCTCGCCGCACCGCGGCGGGGCCCTTTTTCCATGGCGGGACTCGTCAGCTTGACGGACCGCCGCTCAGAAACAGTCGCCCGGCGCCGTGGTCCAGGGCGACGCGGAAGTGACGCAGCAGGCCCAGGCCGAGCAGACCATCCGGGATGGCGCCGGGCATGGACGGGGCGAAAATCTGCACCGGCACGTCGCTCAGCCGGCGGCCGGCGACCTGCACGGCGCGTGCACGCACCATCCGGTCATGGCTCACCCCGCCGAGGGTGACGGATCGCCCGACCCTTACCCGGCGACCGTCCAGCAGGCCGGCGGCTTCGGCGGCCTTGGCCGAAAGCGCCAGGGCGCCGGTGGCGCCGGTGTCGATCATCACCTCCACCGGCTCGGCGTCCTCGACCGCGACGCTGACCATCAGCGCCCCGGCCCGGCCGCGGACCGTCGCCGCCTGGCCCCGCTCCGGCGGCGTCCAGCCCTCGGCGTGGAAGAAGGCGCAGCGGTGATTGGGGAAATCGAAGTCGGCGATCACGCGCCGCAGGAAGTCGCGCCCGAGCAGCATGGAGAACGGCCGCGGCGTCAGGCCGGAAAGGCCCGCGAGGTTGAGGGTGGCGGCCCGCAACCGCTCCAGCCGCATCGGCCCCAGGTCGAGGTCCAGGCGGACGGCCCGTGTCAGGCTGGGCGCGCCGCTGACCCCGAAGGCCAGCATCGGCAGGGGCGTGGCCGCCGGCAGGCGCAGGTCCATCGCCAAGGCGTCATCGATCGCCGAGTACTGGGCGCCGGAATCGACCACCGCCCGGATCGGACGCCCGGCGACCGTCGCCGGCAGTTCCACCAGCCCCACGAACCTCGGGATGGGCAGCCAGCCGCTGCCCCCGGCGCCGGACGTGAAGGCGACGTCGGGCGTTGGCCAGACGAGTTGCTGGCGGGCCAGCAGCAGGCCGCCGACGCCGACGCCAAGGACGCCCAGGCGCGCCAGGACCGATCTGCGCGTAGCGGCTGTCATCGATCGACTCGCATCTCCTCTGGAAACCCTGGCGGCCGGCGCCGTTCCCGCGGCTCCGGCGGCAACCGAAACCCGATCACGACGTTCCGCCTTTGCCTCGGGGGCTCAGATGGCTTTGTTCGCGATCCTTTATCGTCTGCAGAATGACGACGAACGGCGGCGGCGTCTCCTGGAGCATGCCATCGGCCGGCTCTCCCCCGACACCCTGATCTACGATGAGATCGCCGGCGCCTATCTGGCCCAGGCCACGATACGCGCCCACGAGATCCACAAGGTGCTGACCGCCGCTGCGGGACTGCGTCCGGAGCACGATCTGCTGGTGGTCATCAACCTCTCGAAACCGGAATCCTCCCACGCCGGATCGGCGATGTCCGAGCGGCTCGACGTGGTGCTGGCGGCCCGCTAGGCCGGTCCGGGCGGATCGCGAAGGCTGCGGGCGAGGATTTCCAGCGTCAGACGCGCCGCCTGACGGGTCTCGTCCTGCTCCCCCCGCTCGAAGGTCACCAGCCCCGCCTCGAAAAGCTGGTCCAGTTCCTCGCCGGTCAGCAGTCCCTTGCGCTTGAGCGTGGACAGCGTGCCGACGACGATCGCATGAAGCGCCGCCAGCATGCCGGCGCGCTCGGCCTCGGCCGAAATCCCTTCGTCCATCCAGAACTCCTCACCCTGTCATCCCCAGTTCACCTAAGGACCGCCAAGAGTCCACCCGCCCCATCAGGGCGCCTATCGTCCGTTGATGCGTTGAATGAGCCATGTCCCGCCAGACCAAGACCCGAACCTCGCTGACGCTCGCCACCCGGATCGCCCTCGCCGGCTGGGCGGCCTTCGCCGGCCTCAACGCCCAGGCCGCCCAGGCCGCCGATCCGAGCGACGTCGCCGCCGCGTTTGGCAACACCGTCCTGGCCACCTATGCGGACGGCAAGCACCAGCGGATCTGGATCAAGCCCGACGGCACCTATGAAGGTGTCGGTCGCCGCGGCGGCGCCTCGTCCGGCAAATGGTCGGTGAGGGACGACAAGGTCTGCCTGCGGCAGTCGCGCCCCTTCCCCGCGCCGATCAGCTATTGCACGCGCTTCCCCGAGCAGGGCGGCGTCGGCGCGACCTGGACCGGCCGGGACATCTCCGGCGCGCCGATCACCCTGCGCCTGGTGCCGGGTATCGAGCGCCCCAAGGCCGGCGCCGGAAGCTGACGCGCACGGCGGCCAGGGCCTAGGTCAGTGGCTGTGGCCGTGGTGATCGTGGGAATCTGACGCGGTGCGCACCTCGACCGTGACGTGCGACAGGCCGGTCAGGCCGTTCAGACGCCGGCGATAGGTCTCAGGACCGTGCGGATGGTCGGCGGCGACCACGGCGATCACCGCATGATGGCCGGGACCCAGCCGCCACAGGTGAAGGTCAAGCACCCGCTCGCCGTCGGCCTGCAGGCGGGCGCGGACCTCGGCGGTGAGTTCGGCGCTCGGATTGACATCGAGCAGCGCGGCGCTGGCCCGGCGCAGCAGCGTCCAGGCGAAATGGCCGACCAGCACGGCGCCGGCGAGACCGGCCAGCGGATCGGCGAAGGTCCAGCCCAGCAGCTCCCCGGCCAGCAGGCCCGCGATGGCCAGGCCGGAAATCAGGGCGTCGGCCGAGAGGTGCATGTGCACGGCGGTCAGGTTCAGGTCGCCGTCCGGATCGTCGCTGCGGACGGCCGGGACGGCGGGCCGCAGCAGCCACGCGCAGATCAGGGTGATCGCCAGGCTGCCCACCGCCAGCGGCACGGCGCCGGCGTAGTGGACCTCTTGCGGGAGCATCAGCCTCCGTGCGCTCTCGATCCCGATCAGCAGGGCGCTGATCGCCAGCACGACCGCATTGGCGAAGCCGGCAAGGTAGCCGAGCTTGCCGGTGCCGAACGCGAAGCGCGCATCGGCGGCGTGTCGCCGGGCCAGGGCGTAGGCGCCCGCGGCGACCAGAAGCGCGGCCACATGGGCGGCCATGTGCAGGCCGCTCGCGGTCAGCGCCATGGAGCGGAACAGCTGACCGCCGGCCAGCAAGGCCACCAGGGTGACGCTGCAGATCGCGGTGACCAGCCAGGTGCGGCGCTCGTTGCGGCGATGATCCGCGCCCAGATAGACGCGATCCTCCCGGAAGGCGTCGAGGGCGCGGTCGGGCGAGCGGGAAGGATCAGCGACGGTCATCTAGTGTTACTCTATAACACCCAATTGCCGGAGAACGCCACTTCAGAAATCGGCCGCCGCGTCCTACATGGATCGCCATGACCGACAAGACCCCCGTGACCGTGCTGACCGGCTACCTCGGCGCCGGCAAGACCACCCTGCTAAACCGCATCCTGTCCGAGGACCATGGCAAGCGCTACGCGGTCATCGTCAACGAGTTCGGCGAGATCGGCATCGACAACGACCTGATCGTCGGCGCCGACGAAGAAGTGTTCGAGATGAACAACGGCTGTGTCTGCTGCACGGTTCGCGGCGACCTGATCCGTGTGGTCTCGGGCCTGATGAAACGCAAGGGCGGTTTCGACGCGATCATCGTCGAGACCACCGGCCTGGCCGATCCCGGCCCGGTCGCCCAGACCTTCTTCGTGGACGAGGACGTCCGCGCCAAGACCCAGCTCGACAGCGTGACCACCGTGGTCGACGCCAAGCACCTGCCCCTGCGGTTGAAGGATTCCAGGGAGGCGGCGGAACAGATCGCCTTCGCCGACCAGATCATCCTCAACAAGACCGACCTGGTGAGCGAGGCCGAGTTGAGGGAGGTCGAATCGGCGATCCGCCGGTTGAACCCCCTGGCGCCCATCCACCGCGCCCAGCGCTCCGACGTGCCGCTGGAGACCATCCTGGGCCGCGGGTCCTTCGACCTGACTCGGATCAACGAGATCGAGCCGGACTTCCTCAACCCCGCCCATGGCGAGGCCGGCCATGTGCACGACGAACACTGCAGCCACCATGACCACGATCACCACGGCCACGATCACGGCCATGCACATCATGACCATGACCACATCCACGACCATGTGGCCGAGTCCGGCATTCGCGGCGTCTCACTGAGCACCGACAAGCCGCTGAACGGCAACCGGGTGACGGCCTGGCTCAACGACGTGCTGCAGGCCCAGGGGCCGGACATCCTGCGCGCCAAGGGCATCCTCGACGTCGCCGGCGAGAATCGGCGGCTGGTCTTCCAGGCCGTGCACATGATCCTGGAGGGGGATTTCCAGCGCGAGTGGCGCGAGGACGAACCGCGCACGTCGCGGATGGTGTTCATCGGCCGCAACCTCGACGAAGCCAAGCTGCGCGCAGGCTTCGAGGCGACGGCGGCCTGACGGAAGGGGCTCCCCCCGCCAGGGGGAGCCGGCGCCCCGAGCCCGAACGCCCGGGCACGAAAAAACCCGCCCGGTCGCCCGGGCGGGTTTCTTTGAAGTCGCTAAGGCTTAAGGGCCTTAGATGTCTTCGTTGATCAGGGCGACCTGATAGAAGCCGTTGCCCTGCAGGGTGTTCATCACCGCCATGAAGTCGCCGTAGCGCACGGTCCGGTCGGCGCGGATGTAGACGCGCTGCTCGGTCGGCGGGAGGGTCGGGTCTTCGCGGGTCAGGACGCCCGAGAGGTCGCCGGGCAGGGTGCCCAGGCTGGTCTTCGCGTCGCCTATGAAGAGAGCGCCACCTTCCTGTATGTTCACCAGGATCGGCTCCTTCACGACGGTGCCGGGCGGCGGCGGAATGGCCGGCGGCAGGTCGAGCTTGATCGACACCGTCGCAGCCGGGATCGACACCATGAAGATAATCAGGAGCACCAACA
>JAEYTM010000184.1 GCA_023434015.1 Pseudomonadota bacterium
GGCCTGGGCTCCCGCTCGGCCATGTTCCAGCAGGCGATCGCCGGACCTTACAAGGCCCACGCCGAACTGGTCGCGGTCTGCGACCTCAATCCCGGCCGCGCCGCCCTGGCGCAGCGGCGGGCCCGGACGGCCGGCGCGGCCGAGCCCAAGGCCTTCCTGCACACCGACTTTGACCGGATGATCCGCGAGGCGCGGCCGTCGGTGGTGATTGTCACCACGGTGGACGCGACCCATGACGACTACATCGTCCGCGCGCTGGACGCCGGCTGCCATGTGATCACCGAAAAGCCGATGACCACCACGCCTGAGAAGGCCCAGCGGATCCTCGACGCCTGCCGCCGCAACAACCGCAGCATCCGCGTCACCTTCAACTATCGCTATTCACCGCCGCGGACCCAGGTGAAGGACATCCTGATGAGCGGCGAGATCGGCGACGTCCTGTCGGTCGATTTCCAGTGGCTGCTCAACACCAACCACGGGGCGGACTACTTCCGTCGCTGGCACAGCCACAAGGCCAGCTCGGGCGGGCTGATGGTGCACAAGGCGACCCACCACTTCGACCTAGTCAACTGGTGGCTGAGCGCCACGCCCGAGACGGTATGGGCCCAGGGCAAGCGCGAGTTCTACACGCCCGCCACGGCTCGCCGGATGGGCCTGCAGGGTCCGCATCAGCGCTGCCGGACCTGTCCGGAGAAGGCGGACTGCAGCTTCTTCCTCGACCTGACCGCCGACGCCAACCTCAAGGCGCTCTACGCCGACAACGAGCATCACGACGGCTACTTCCGCGACCAGTGCGTCTGGCGCGAGGAGATCGACATCGAGGACACGATGAACGTCATCGTGAAGTACGACACCGGGGCGACGCTCAGCTATTCGCTGAACGCCTGCAACGCCTGGGAGGGCTACAACATCGCCTTCAACGGGACCAAGGGGCGGCTGGAGCACTCGATCGTCGAGCAGGTCTATGTCGCCGGCGGCGACATGGTGCAGGGCGGCATCCAGCCCGGCGGCGTGACCACCCGGGTCATCCCCCTGCGCGGCCCGGCCCGGCAGGTCGAGCCCTGGACCGGCACGGGCGGTCACGGCGGCGGCGACAAGGTGATGCTCGACGATATCTTCCTGCCGGCCGGCGAGGTCGACAAATACGTCCGCGTCTCGGACCAGAACGGCGGCGCCTATTCGATCCTGGTCGGGGCGGCGGCCAACCGCTGCTTCCAGACCGGCGGGCCGGTGAACATCGCCGACCTGGTCACCGGCCTGACGCGTCCGGCCTATTCGCCGATGCCGGCGCGGACCGACCGCCTGCCGATGCCCCCGCGCCGCTCGGCCTAGGTGCGCGGGGACCATCCAATCCGCCGCCCGATGCGTATTCAGCGCTGACGTCCACGGAGTTGAGCCATGGTCCCCGCCCTCGCATTCGTCTGCGTCCTGATCGTCTTCGCGATCGTCGACACCCTCTGGCTGACCTCGATGGCGGGACGGATTTACCGGCCGCTGATCGGCGACATGCTGGCCGAGCAGTTCCGGCTCGCGCCGGCGGTCGTCTTCTACGGCCTCTATGCGGCCGGCCTGACGGTTTTCGCGGTGCTGCCCGGCCTGCGCGAGGGTGAATGGCGTACAGCCCTGATCTGGGGCGGGCTCTTCGGCCTGTTCGCCTATGGGACCTACGACCTGACCAACTATGCGACCCTGAAGACCTGGGGCCTGAAGATCACCCTGATCGACATGACCTGGGGCGTCATTGTCAGCGCCGGGGCCTCCGGCCTCGCCTGCCTGGCCGCCCTGCGGCTTGCCCGCGCCCTCAGCCTGGCGACCTAGCGGGCGGGCGGGGGAAGAAGACGCTGGTCCGCGCGGCGTAGCGGGCGAAGGCCTCCGGCCGGCTGCGCCGCATGTGGGCTTCAAGCAGCGGAACCCCGGAAACCCGGGTCAGCAGCCAATAGATGTAGGCCGGCCCGCTGAACGCCAGCCAGCCCCACGGCCAGGCGCCCGAGAGATCGAGCGCGAATAACGGATAGGCGCACCAGCCGAGCCACTCGAAGAAATAGTTCGGGTGCCGGGACCAGGCCCAGAGGCCGCGGTCGCAGACGTCCCCGCGGTTGGCCGGATCGGCCTTGAAGGCCCGCAACTGGTGGTCGGCGAGCGCCTCCCCGGAGAGGGCGGCGAGCAGGACGAAGGCGGCGACGGCGTCCTGCGGGCCGAGGCCAGGCGCGGGATTGCGCGCGGCGACCATCACGCTGAGCGTCAGCACCGCCGCCGCCCCGGCCTGCAACATCAGGAAGCCGAACATCCGCGTCTGAAACCCGTCGCCCCATTCCTCGCGCAGGCGGGCATAGCGGGGATCCTCCGCCTCCTTCGAGGCGCGCGTGGCGATATGGGCGCCGAGGCGTGCGCCCCAGGCGGCGATCAGGCCGCCGACCAGAATCTGCCGCGCGGAAGGCAGCTGGCCGTCCAGCGGGAAGAGGGCGACCCCGACGCCCGCGGCGCCGAGGCCGAACGACCAGAAGACGTCCGCCCAGCCGCCCTGGCCGGTACGCCGTTGGACGACCCAGGCGAGGGCCATGACCAGGGCCATGAAGGCCGCGGCGGCCGCCCAAAGGGCCAGCAGCGCGCTCAAAGGCGGACGAAGGGGGCGAGCAACGGGCCCAACCAGCCGTCGAGCTTCAGTTGACCGTCCAGCGCCGCAACGCAGAGGCAGGGCTCGTCGGAAACCACCCGCGGGGTGTGCTGGACATCGCCGTCGGCCTCCTCGAAATCGCCGGGACCGAACCGGGCCGTTTCGGTCGCGTATGCGCCCGACAGCACCAGGGTCAGCTCCACGCCGCCGTGGGTGTGGGTGGGGGTGGATCGCCCGGGCGCGATCTTCAGCAGGATGACCCGGCAGCGGCCGTCGCGCGGGGCGTGAACGTCGCGCACCTGGATGCCCGGTCCCATCCAGCGCCAGGGGCCCAGGCGGTATCGCCGAAGGGGTTCGGGCAACTCCGGCATGTCGTTCAGCGGCTCGGCGGCCTCGGCTTCGCCGCCGTCAGTCTCCACGCGGGCCAGGGCCCGGTCCAGCGCGTCCGGCGCCAGGGGTGCGGGCGCGAGATCGTCCAGCAAGGCGCCGCCGACAGCCTGCAGGCGCCGGACCCATTCGCCGTTCTCCGGCCGCATGGCCAGGTGCGTCGCCACCACCACCGCTTCCGGTGGGCTGAGCGTCCCGGCGGCGTAAGCCAGCAGGCGCTCTTCGGACGGATCGTGACGCGGGGTCATCGGCGGCCTCCCGCAGGCGGCTGGTGCAGAAGGCCCCGCAGGCGGATCATCCCCGTGCGCAGACGCGACTTCACCGTTCCCAGAGGCAGGTTAAGGGTGCGCGCGATCTCCGAATGGGCGCAGTCCTGGAAGAACGACAGGCGGATCACCTCGATCTGGTCGGGGCTGAGGCTGAGCAGGGCTTCGCGCACGCGCTCAGCGTCCTCGCCGGCTGCGAACAGCTCGTCCGGCCGTTCGGGGCCGTCGGGGGTCAGGCTGACGTCGGGTGAAGGCGGGGCGCGACCGCTGCGGCGCAGGGCGTCGATCCGGCGGTTGCGGGCGATGGTGAAGATCCACGTGGCCGCCGTCGCCTTGCCGGCGTCGAACAGGTCCGCCTTGCGCCAGACCGTCAGCATGGCGTCCTGAGCGAAATCCTCGGCCACGCCGGGGGCGGCGCCGCTCTTGATGAGGTAGGTCTTCAGGCGCGGTGCGAAATGTTCGAACAGGCGCGCGAAGGCGTCCCGGTCGCGTGTCCGCGCCACCGCCTCGATCAGGCGGGCGTACTCGTCGTCCTCTTTTGGGCTCACGCGCGCGGCGCGAGCGGGTAGGGCGGGGACTGTGACATCCATCATCCAGATACGCGGGTGGCGGGCGATCGGATCACCCGTCATCCAGAACCATCGCGACAGCGTATCAGCCTTCACCAAGACCGTCGCCGTCCGGGCGGGGTCGCGGCCTGGAGACTTAGCCCGATGCGCCAATCCGACCCGACCAGCGAGCCCGGCCGCCGCCTGCGCGTGGCGGTGGTCGGCTCGGGCGTTTCGGCCCTGTCGTGCGCGTGGCTGCTCAACAGCCGTCACGACGTGGTGGTCTATGACCGCGCCGACCGGCTGGGGGGGCATTCCAACACCGTCACCACGCGGACGGCGACCGGCGACGTGGCGGTGGACACCGGCTTCATCGTGTTCAACGACGCGACCTATCCGAACCTGATCGCCTTGTTCGAGCACCTGGGCGTCGCCACTCGCGCCACCGACATGTCGTTCGCCGTCTCGCTGGAGGGGGGGCGCTTCGAATATGCGGCGCCGGCGCTGTTCGCCCAGCCCGCCAACCTGTTCCGGCCGCGATTCTGGTCGATGCTGGCCGAGATCCTGCGTTTCTATCGTCAGGCGCCGGCCGACCTGGCCACCCTCGAGGATCCGACCCTGACCCTCGGCGACTACCTGAAGCGGCGCGGCTTCAGCGAGGCGCTGCGGGACGACCACCTGGCGCCGATGGCGGCGGCCATCTGGTCTTCGCCGGCCCACACCCTGCTGGACTATCCGGCCGAGGCCTTCCTGCGCTTCTGCGCCAACCATGGGCTGATGCAACTTGTCCGACGCCCGTTGTGGCGCACGGTCCAGGGCGGCAGCCGCAGCTATGTCGAGAAACTGGCGCTGGGCCTGCGCACCCGCCTGGGGCGGGAGGTCGTGGCTGTACGGCGTACCGCCGACGGCGTCAGCGTGCGCGACTCCTCGGGCGCCGTGGAACAGTTCGACCAGGTGGTCATCGGGACCCACGCCAACCAGGCGCTGGCCGTGCTCGCCGACCCGTCGGACGACGAGCGCCGGCTGCTGGGAGCCTTCCGCTACAGCCGCAACCTGGCGGTCCTCCACACCGACCCGGGCCTGATGCCCCGGCGTCGCAAGGCCTGGGCCAGCTGGAATTACATCGGCGCCGAGGCCGGCCTCTGCGCCAGCTACTGGATGAACCGGCTGCAGGGGCTTTCCGGCCAGGACCTCTTCGTCACCCTCAATCCGCCGCGGCCGCCGGCGCCGGGCGCCCTGCTGCGCTCCGAGCTCTATGAGCATCCGATCTTCGATCCCACGGCGATTGCGGCCCAGAAGGAACTCTGGACGCTGCAGGGCAGGGGCGGGGTGTGGTTCTGCGGGGCCCATTTCGGGGCTGGCTTCCACGAGGACGGCCTGCAGTCGGGCCTGGCCGTCGCCGAGCAACTGGGCGGCGTGCGCCGGCCCTGGCGCGTCGCCGACGAGAGCGGGCGAATTCACCTGGGGGCCGCACCGGCCCTGCCGTTGGAACCCGCGGCATGACTGACGTCTCGGGCCTCTACGTCGGCCGCGTGATCCACCAGCGGCTGCGGCCAAGGCGGCATCGACTAGCCTACAGGGTCTTCTGGCTGCTGCTGGACCTGGACGAGGTGGATGTCCTCAGCGCTCGTCTGCGCCTGTTCTCGCGTAACCGCTTCAACCTGCTGTCCTTCCACGACCGGGACCACGGCGACGGCGTCGACCGGCCGCTGCGGCGGCAGGTCGAGGACCACCTCGCGCGGCTCGGCGTCGACCTTGAGGGCGGCGCGATCCGGCTGCTCACCATGCCGCGCGTGCTCGGCTACGTGTTCAACCCGATCAGCATCTACTACTGCCACCGCCGTGACGGCGCGCTCGCGGCTCTGGTCTACGAGGTGACCAGCACCTTCGGTCAGCGCCACGCCTACGTGATCCCGGTGGCCGCCGCGGATGCGGCCCGGGGCGTGATCCGCCAGCAGGCGGCCAAGAGGCTCTACGTCTCCCCGTTCCTGGACATGTCCATGACCTACGCGTTCCGGGGGGCGGTTCCCGGCGCGCATCTCGGTCTGAACGTCGACGGCTCCGACGCGCGCGGCCTGATGATCGCCACGGCCATGCAGGGACGCCGGGAGCCACTGACCGACGCCGCCCTGCTACGGGCCGCCGCCTCGGTCCCGCTGCTGACCTTCAAGGTCGTGGCCGCCATCCACTGGGAGGCGCTGAAGCTGTGGCTCAAGGGCGTGCCGCTCACGCGCCAGCCGTCCCGCCCCGCCTGAACTGCCATCGACAGGGCGACCCGGCCGCTTGACTAGAATCTTCCGCGGGCGCACCGGCGAAGGATGCACCGCTCCGCCACCCGGACGCTGGCGCCGGCCCAGGCCAGTTCCCCAACCGTCGTGGTTTGGACAAGCTTGCCCTGCAGCCTGACCAGTGACGATGTCGATGTGCGCCAACCAGTTTCGGAGGCTCCGTGAGCGAACCCCTTTCCAGCCCCCCGCTTTCGGATCGCCCGCTTGCCGGGCGTCGCGTCGCTGTGCTCCTGGGCGGCCTGTCCTCGGAACGTGAGGTGAGCCTGGTCTCCGGCCGCGCCTGCGCCGATGCGCTGGAACGGCTGGGCGCCGAGGTCACGCGGGTCGACGCCGGCCGGGACCTGGCCCAGGTGCTGACGGACCTGAAGCCCGATGTCTGCTTCAACGCCCTGCACGGCGAGTGGGGTGAAGATGGCTGCGTCCAGGGCGTGCTGGAGACGTTGGGCGTCCGCTACACCCATTCCGGCGTCCTCGCCTCGGCTCTGGCGATGGACAAGGCCAAGGCCAAGGCGGTGCTGGCGGCGGCCGGCGTGACGGTGCCCGGGGGCGGCCTGTTCAACCGCTTCGACGTCGCCGGCGGCCACGTCATCGCCCCGCCCTATGTGGTCAAGCCGAACGCCGAGGGGTCGTCGGTCGGGGTGTTCATCGTCATGGGGGGCGCCAACCAGCCGCCGCAGGAGGTCGTCGCGCCCTCCTGGACGTTCGGCGAGGAGGTGATGGTCGAGCCCTATATCCGCGGCCGTGAGCTGGCCGTCGGCGTCATGGACGGCAAGGCCATCACCGTCACCGACATCGTCCCGCGTTCAGGATTTTATGACTACGAGGCGAAGTACGGCGACGGCGGGTCTCAGCACATCGTGCCCGCCGACCTTCCTCCTCAGGTCTTTGAAAATGCACTCAGAATGAGCGAGCGCGCGCATGCGGCCCTGGGTTGCCGGGGGGTTACCCGCTCGGACCTTCGTTATGACGATATTAACGACGTTCTGGTCCTCTTGGAGGTCAACACCCAGCCCGGCATGACGCCGACTTCGCTCGTTCCCGAGCAGGCGGCCCAGCAGGGTGTGGATTTTGATCGTCTGGTGCTGTGGATCACGGAGGACGCGTATGCCCGCGGCGGTGCGGGGGGGATCGCGGGTTCAAGCGAAACCTCGGGCGAAAGCGCCCCCTAGTCCGAAACGCCAACGCCCTGCGGCCCCCCGGTCGCAGGCGGCCGCGGCTTCGCGCGGGACGGCTGGCGGCCTGTCTCCGAAGCATGCCCTGATCGCCGCGGCCGGCATCCTGGCCCTCGCCCTCACCGTCACCCTGGCCACCGGCCAGCGGGGCGCGCGCCTGGTGCAGGGCGCGACCGTGGCCGTGGACGGTCAGTTCGCCGCCTTCGGGTTCAAGCTGCGCGCCGTGCATGTCGATGGCGCCTCGGCCCTGGCGACGCCCGACATCGTCCGCGCCGCCGGCGTCTACAAGGACCAGCCGCTGCTCGGCATGGACCTCGAGGCCCTGCGCCAGCGCGTCGAGCAGGTCGGCTGGGTGAAGGAGGCGCGGGTCGTGCGGCTGCTGCCCGACACCCTCGTGCTGGCGGTGGTCGAGCGTAAGCAGCTCGCGGTGTGGCAGCACAACGGGCGCACGGTGGTCGTCGATGAGCGCGGTCAGCCGATCCGCGAGGCCGATCCCGCCCGCTTCCCGACTCTGCCGCTGATCGTCGGCGCCGGGGCCAACGAACATTCGCCCGAAATCCTGCCCACCCTGGCGCAGCGTCCCCGGCTGATGGAGCGCATGGACGCGCTCGTCCGCGTCGACGATCGCCGCTGGGACCTTCGCATGAAGGACGGTTCGCTGATCCAGCTGCCGGCCGTGGGCGAGGAAGAGGCCCTTATGCAGCTCGAACAGCTCGACCTTCGCTCCCGGATCCTGGAGTTGGGGTTCGAGCGGATCGATCTGCGCAATCCCGATATCGTGGCCGTGCGGCCCCGCGGCGGCGCGCCCGCGGGCCAGCTTGTCGGCGCTGGCGCCTGAGGCGGAAAGACCCTGAGGAGATGATGACTGTGGCGACCCGGGTCGAACAACGGAAGGAAGGCCGCGAAGGCCTGAAGGCGGCGCTGTCGCGGCCTCCCGTCGTGGCCGCCGTGGATCTTGGCGCGTCCAAGGTCACCTGCTTCATCATGAAGCCCGAAGGCGTGCGACGGGCCGACCGGACCCTGACCACCGCGGGCGTCGGCTACGTCCAGTCGCGCGGCGTGCGCGGCGGTGCGATCGTCAATCTCGACGAAGCCTCCGAAGCCATCGCCCAGGCGGTGGAGCGCGCGGAGAACGTCGCCGGCGTCAACGTTCAGGGCGTGACCGTCGCCACCGCCGGGGGGCAGCTTACCTCCACCCGCGTCGCGGGTCGGGTCTCGATCGGCGCCCGGCCGATCTCCGATAACGACCTGGTCCGGGCCATCCAGCACGCTCTGTCGCAGATCCGGCTGCCCGGCCGCCGGGCGGCGCACATCCTGCCGATCGCCTGGGCCGTGGATGGCCAGGGCGGGGTGCGCGACCCGCGCGCCATGTTCGGCCGCGTCCTGGGCGTCGAACTGCTGGTCGTCTCGGTGTCCGAGGCGGTCTACCAGACCCTCGGCGCCTGTGTGGAACGCGCGCATCTGCAGTTCGAGGGCGTGGTCGCCGCGCCATTCGTCTCCGCCCTGGCGGCGCTCGAAGAAGACGAGATGGACCTCGGCGCGGTCTGCATCGACATGGGCGGCGGCTCGACCTCGGCGGCGGTGTTCAACGCCGGCTCTCTGGTGCACGTCGAGACGGTGCCGGTCGGCGGTCAGCACGTAACCCAGGACATCGCCCGCGGCCTGTCCACCTCCATCGCCGGCGCCGAGCGGATCAAGACCCTGCACGGCTCGGCCATCGCCTCGGCCAACGAGGACCGCGAGATGATCGAGGCGCCGCCGCGCGGCGACGATCCCGGCGCCGGTCCCGTGGTCGCGCCGCGCTCGCTGCTGAAGGGCATCATCGCCCCGCGCGTCGAAGAGACTCTCGAACTGCTCCGCGATCGCCTGAAGGCGTCGGGCGCGCCGGTCGAGCCGGGCGCCGGCCTGGTGCTTACCGGCGGCGCGAGCCAGCTCGCCGGCGTGCGCGAGGTGGCGGTGCGTGTGTTCGACCGCCCGGTCCGTCTCGGCCGTCCCCGTCGGGTGCCGCACCTGGCCGACGCCGCCTCCGGCCCGGCCTTCACCGCCGCGGCGGGCATCCTGCACCGCGCCGCCTTCGGTCCGCGCGAAGCCGTCTCCGCCAAGGCCCTGTCGACCGCCAAGCTCCGCCGCGAAGCTCTGGATCCGGGCGCGAACCCGGTCGCCAAGGCCGCTGCCTGGCTGCGGGAGAACCTGTAGCCGGAGCCGCGGCGGCGTCGGTTCAAGCTTGGCTGGACGTATGGGCGGCGGCGGGTCAGATATGCGGCCGCAGACGTCGCTCGATCCCCACGAGTCCTTGTGGAACAAGCGCTTTTTTCGACGCTGCGAACGTCGACGCCCCTCCGACTCACGCTATGCGGTTAACCTTCGATTAAGGGTGTCAGTCGCTTAGTTACTGCATCCTTAAAAGGGCGTCGGGCGAGGGGGTCGCCCGGCGTTCAGGCCGGCTTTTGAAGGACGCAGGGGTCCCCATGGCAATCGCACTTTCCGCACCGCGCGCGACAGAACTGAAGCCGCGGATCGTCGTGTTCGGCGTCGGGGGCGCCGGCGGCAACGCCGTCAACAACATGATCGAAGCCGGGCTTGAAGGTGTTGAGTTCGTCGTCGCCAACACCGACGCTCAGCAGCTCGCCTTCGCCAAGACCGACCGCCGCATCCAGCTCGGCGTGATCGCCACCCAGGGCCTGGGCGCGGGCGCCCATCCCGAGATCGGCATGAGCGCCGCCGAGGAGTCGATCCCGGAGATCGGCGAACACCTCGACGGGGCCCACATGGTGTTCATCACCGCCGGCATGGGCGGCGGCACCGGCACCGGCGCGGCGCCGATCATCGCCAAGTGCGCGCGCGAGCGCGGCATCCTGACGGTGGGCGTGGTCACCAAGCCGTTCCACTTCGAGGGCCGTCACCGCATGCGCCTGGCCGACGCCGGCATCGGTGAGCTGCAGCGCTACGTCGACACCCTGATCGTCATCCCCAACCAGAACCTGTTCCGTGTCGCCAACGAGCGCACGACCTTCGCCGAGGCCTTCGGCATGGCCGACCAGGTCCTGCACTCCGGCGTGCGCTCCATCACCGACCTGATGGTGCTGCCGGGTCTGATCAACCTCGACTTCGCCGACGTCCGCACGGTGATGACCGAGATGGGCAAGGCGATGATGGGCACCGGCGAGGCGACCGGCGACGACCGCGCGCTCATGGCCGCCCAGAACGCTATCCAGAATCCGCTGCTCGACGAAGTCTCGCTGAAGGGCGCCAAGGCCGTGCTGGTGAACGTCACCGGCGGTCTCGACATGACCCTGCTGGAGGTCGACGAGGCGGCCAACGCCATCTCCGAACAGGTCGATCCCGAAGCCAACATCATCTTTGGCGCCGCCTTCGATCCGTCGCTCGACGGCATGATCCGCGTCTCGGTGGTGGCCACCGGCATGGACGGCGCCTCGATCGCCGCCATCGAACCCAAGATCGAGCGCCGCCCGCAGGCGGCTCCGCTGCGCGCGGAGACCAGCCACTATTCCGCCGAGACCGCGGCTCCGGCGGAAGCGCCGGCAGTCCCAGCCGAGCCGGCCTACGCCAAGCGCGCGCCGGAGCCGGCGCCGGCCTTCGCGCCGCAACCGGTGCTGCAGTACGAGGAAGAACAGCCCGACCTCTACGCCGCGCCGGCCCCGGTCGCACAGCCGGTCGTTCAGCCGGTCACGCGCATCGTCGATCCGATGGCCGCCGAGGTCGAGGACGAGCCGCTGTTCGCCGAGCCGGCATATGAGGCCCGGCGTCCGCGTGGCGGTTTCCTCAGCATGTTCGGCGGCCGCCCGCGCTACGACGCGCCGCAGGCCGCGGCCCCGGCCTCTGCGCCGTCGCCGCGTCCGATGGCCAGCCGTGGCGGCGCCCTGCCGGCCGAGGTCCAGGCGCCGATCGAACAGGCGGAAGCCGGCGAAGACCTGGAAATCCCTTCATTCCTGCGCCGCCTGGCCAATTGAGGCGATAAGGCAGGTCGGCCGCCGGTGACGGCGGCCGCACCTTCACGCCGCAGGCGGGGTTGACGGTCCGCCCCTCGCGCGCGGCTTCGTAGATCGCCTCGATGACGCGGACATCCTTCAGTCCCTCGTAGCCGTCGACGATCGGCTCGGCGCCGCTGCGGATGCACTCGGCCATATGGTCGAGCTGGCCCGCCCACTGGTTCTTGATGTCGCGCAGTTCGCGCGTCTCGGTCTGGTTGTTCAGCCGCACCCGCATGCTGTGGCCGCTGTAGGGCGTGGCCGGGTCGAGTTCGACCCAGCCACGGCTGCCGACCACGCGATAGCGGTTGTGAGCGGAGCTGTAGGCCGAGATGCAGTTGGCGATGGCGCCGGACGGAAAACGCAGCATGAAGTTGATCGTGTCCTCGACCGTGCGGAAGCGCGGGTCGGACCGGTCGGTGTGCTCGATCGCCGCGACCTCCACCGGCTCCTCGCCGGTCAGATAGCGGGCGGCGTTCAGGCTGTAGACCCCGATGTCCTGCAGCGACCCGCCGCCGGCCAGGGCCTTGTTCAGTCGCCACTGCGTCGGATCGCCGGCGTTGAAGCCGTGTTCGGAGGTGATGGTGCGCAGGGGTCCCAATTCGCCGCTGCGGGCGATGCGGATCGCCTCGACGTTGTGCGCCTGGAAACGGCTGCGATAGCCGATCATCAGCTTGCGGTTGGCGCGCTTGCAGGCGTCGATCATCTCCTCGCATTCGCGCAC
>JAEYTM010000212.1 GCA_023434015.1 Pseudomonadota bacterium
GAGGCGACGGCGCGGATATTGCGGCGGACGTCATCGAACCCGCTCGCCTCGCCGAGGGTGACCACCGCCACCCCGCGACGCTCCAGCGCCCGGACCAGCCGGGGATCGCCGCCCCAGTAGCGGATGACCACCTGGGGGTCGGCCGCCAGGGCGGATTCGAGATCGATGCGGCGCATGGGCAGGCCACGGGCCAGGTCGCGCAGACGGGAGTCGGCGTCGTCGGCGCGCGTCGAGAGGCCGACGATCGCCGTGCGGGGGCTCAGGGCCAGCGCATACTGGTCCGAGCATTGATCGAGCGAGAGGACGCGGGGGGCGGCCGCGGCGGCGGAGGCGGCGAACGCCAGGGCGAACGCCAGCGCCGCCGTGGTCAGTCGACCACCAGTCCGTTGATCAGGCCGTCGAGGGTGACCTCGATCAGTTCGTCGGTGTCGGCCCACTGGAACTTCGGCCGTGAGATCAGCAGCGCCACCAGACCGTGGCAGGACATCCACAGCGACTGGGCCGCGGAGTGGTCGGTGCCGCTGCGCAGACGACCGACCGCGGCGATCTCGCGCACCACCCCGGTGAAGATGTCGTAGCATTGGATGCTCAGGTCGACCGTGCCCTCAGGCCACACCCCAGCCGATACCGGACGGGGCGTCGAATAGACAAGCTGATAGGCGTTGGGATGCTGCAGGCCCCAGCGGATATAGCCCTCCAGCATCATCTTGACGCGGACGACCGGGTCCAGCGGCTTGGCGGCGATGGCGGCGTTGCGGTCGAGAAGCTGCTTGAGCACCCCCTCGCAGATCTCCAGCAGGATCGCGCCCTTGTCCTGGAAGTGCATGTAGAGGGCGGTGGAGGAGACGCCGACCTCGTCCGCGATCTTGCGGATCGTGGCCCCCTCATAGCCTTCGGCGATGAATATCCGTTCCGCGGCCTCAAGGATTTCGGCCCGCCGCAGGTGTCCATCGCCCTTGGCCTTGCGGGCCGAACGCCGGGCTGTCGTCTCAGTCGCACTCACTGGGAATCCATCCGTTGCGTAAACCTTACCCACCCGACCCCAAAAGCGGCGACCTGACAAGTCCGGCGGAAGGTCTTGAGGGCAAAGGACTTCCGTCTTGGACTGGACGGGCGCGGCGCGAAGCGCGTAAGGCCCAGGCATGAGCGACCGCAACCCCATCGTGGCCGAGACGCCGGGCGTGATGCGCACCGAGGGCTGGGGCGACTACGCCCTGCTGGACAGCGGGAACGGCCGCAAGCTGGAACGCTACGGCCCCTACACGGTGGTCCGGCCGGAGCCGCAGTGCATGTGGGCCCCGGCCCTGCCGGCCAAGGCGTGGGACGACGCCGACGCGATCTTCGATCCGGCCGCCTCCAGCGACGACGACGACGCCGGGCGCTGGCGGTTCAAGGCGCAGCCGAAGGACACCTGGCCAATGGCCTGGGGGGACGTGCGGTTCAAGGCGCGCTTCACCGCCTTCCGCCACCTCGCCTTCTTTCCCGAGCAGGCGGCGAACTGGGCCTGGCTGGACCGAAGGGTGCGCGGGGCCGGCGGCCAGCCGCGCGTCCTGAACCTGTTCGGCTACACCGGCGTCGCCAGCCTGGTGATGGCGGCGGCCGGCGCGGCGGTCACCCACGTCGACGCCTCCAAGAAGGCGGTCGGCTGGGCGCGGGAGAACGCGGAGCTGTCCGGCCTGGCCGACCGGCCGGTCCGCTGGATCACCGAGGACGCGCGGAAATATGTCCAGCGCGAGGTCCGGCGCGGTTCCAAGTACGACGGGATCATCCTCGACCCGCCCAAGTACGGGCGGGGTCCGGGCGGCGAGGTCTGGCGGCTGTTCGAGGACCTGCCGGAACTGGCCGGGCTGTGCGCCGAGCTGCTGTCCGGCGACGCCTCCTTCCTGATCCTCAACGCCTATGCCGAGCGGATTTCCGGCGCGGCCCTGGCCGGCCTGCTGGCGGAGAAGCTGGCGGGCCGTGGCGGCCGGATCGAATGGGGCGAACTGGCGCTGACCCAGGCCGACGGAGCGCGCCAGGTCGGGATGTCGTTCTACGGGCGATGGGCCTCGTGAGCGGCCGGACCGTCACCTCCCTGTCCAACCCGACCGTCAAGGCGGTCCGCGCGCTGCACCTGCGCAAGGAACGCGACGCGACCGGCCTGTTCGTCGCCGAAGGCCTGAAGAACGTCATCGAGGGCGTCGACACGGGCCATGCGCCGACCATCCTGCTGCACGGGCCCGAGGCGGCCGGCCACCCCATGCTGCGCAAGGCCGTGCAGGCGACGGCCGCCGACGGCGGCGAGGTGATCGAGGTCACCCAGGACATCCTCGCCAAGGTCTCGCGGCGGGACAATCCGCAGGCGGTGGTCGGCGTCTTCCGTCAGCTGTTCCTGCCGCTGGACGCGATCGAACCGCAGAGCGCGCCCTGCTGGGTCGCGCTGCACCGGGTGCGCGACCCCGGCAACCTCGGGACTATCGTGCGCACGGCCGACGCGGCCGGGTGCGGCGGGGTAATCCTGGTGGGCGAATGTTGCGACCCCTATTCGGTCGAGGCGGTCCGCGCGACCATGGGCTCCATCTTCGCCGTGCCGCTGGTCAGGGCGAGCGAGGACGAATTCGCGGTATGGCGCGCCCGGTGGCCCGGCTCGGTGGTAGGCACCCTGCTGAGCGCCACGGCCAGCCATGCCGAGGCGGCCTATCGCAAGCCGGCGCTGATCCTGATGGGCAACGAACAACAGGGCCTGCCGCCGGAGATGGCGGCCCTGCCCGACCTGAACGTGAAGATTCCGATGCGCGGCCGCGCCGACAGCCTGAATCTGTCGGTGGCGACAGGGATCATGATCTACGCCGCGACAGCCTAGGCGGACGTCACGGACGGCGTCACGACTGGAAGCTCGCGGATCGCCGTCGATCGGGCGCGCCCCAGCTTCGGGCAGGAACAGGCCGATCGGCCGTCGCCCCGCGCAACACGGCCTCGATGGCGTCGGCCGCGCGCTCGGAGCAAGAGCGGTCACCGATACCGAAGGTGTGGACGAAGGCAGCTTCCTGAAGCGGGCGATATAGCCGGTGGCTTCGCCGGGCGCGGTCGATCTCATCGAGGAGGGTGTCGACCGAGGTCAGAACCGGGCCGAATGCCCAGTGGGCGTAGTTCTCGTCGCGGGAGCGGTCGACGCCGTCCGGGTTGAGGAACAGGCAGGGCCGCGGCCGGCGGAGGAACTCGTAGACCTGGCTCGAAACGTCGCCGAGATAGATGTCCGCCGCCTCGGCATAGGTCATGTCGCAGCAGCGCTCGCCGCCCAGGTCGACATGGATATTGGGCGCGTGACGGTAGGGCGCCAGGGCGCGCCGGAGCCCCTCACCCGCTTCGGCGGCGAGGCGGACATGCGGCGCGAAGATCAGGTTGTAGCGATCCTGGCCGGCGAAGGCGGCCAGGACAGCGGGACCGAAACGGGGCCAGGAACTCAGGCCGCGCTTGAAGTGCGGATTGTAGAGCACGGTCGGTCGCGGGCGGTCGAAGCTCGGCGCCGCGCCGGGACCGGCGGCGGCCACCGCCTCGAACTTCGGATAGCCTACGACGGCGTAGCGGCCAGGTTCGATCAGGCCGTCCCGCAGCATCCGCGCCTCCTGTTTGGCGCCGGCGATCAGGACGAAGTCGAACTGGCGGATGCGCGGCTCATAGCCCACCGCGCGGTCGCCGGCCCCATGATCGGTATGGATGTAGAGCGGCCGGGTGACGCCCATACGCCTGAGCAGCAGGGTCGTGCGTTCGGGGCAGACGATGGCGTCGAAATCCATCAGGCGCGGGGCGAGCGCGGCGAGCATGAGGATCTTCGGCGGATGGTCGGAGAACGGGCCGGACCAGAGGACGTGGAAGACGATCCCCCGGGCGCCGAGGTCGGCGGCGAGGCGGCGCGCCCTGGGCAGACAGGCCGCGGTCGCCACGCCGACATGGACCTCGAAACCGTCGCGGCGGGACAGGGCGGCGGCGACCGGCAGGGCGTGGAAAGCCTGGTGCCACTGGGCGATCAGCGGGAAATACAGCCTGCGCCGGCCGCCCTTGCGCGCGGAGCCGTGTCGCGGGCCGATGGAAGGATGCCGTTGCACCATGCGGGTTCCAGGCAAGTGTCGCTGCCGCAACGCCTAGCGACCGCGCCTCAGGCGCCGATGGCCGCTTCATTTGATTTCCGCCATCTGGCGGCTGGCTAGATGGGCAAAACCAAATGCGCCGCCAAACCCCGCGCCATGCCGCGCCGCTAGACCGGAGGACCGCAGAAGGACATCCGAAATGCGCCCTCCCTTCGTCGCCGCGGCGGCCGTAGCCGCCGGGATCGCCGGCCCGGCCCAGGCCCAGGCGCCGGCCCCCCGTCCGATCGGCGTCGCCAAGGCGGTCGCCGCCGCCGAGAGCGCCCTCGGCGCCCGCGCCTTCGAGGCCGAGCTGGACCGCGAACGCGGCCGGCTGGTCTATGAAATCAAGCTGGTGAAGGACGGCCGCGCCCTGGAGGCCGACCTCGACGCGATGACCGGAGCCATCATCCGTCAGAACTCGCCCACCGCCTGGCGCCTGCCGTTCCGGTACGAGAACCTGCGCGCCGTGCAGACCGCCCCGCGCACCCTCTCCCAGACCATCGCCGCCGTGGAGGGCGCCACCCGCGGCACGGTGACCGAGATCGGGCTGGAGCGGCGCGGGCAGCGGCACTACTACGAGGTGGAGCTTGTCGGCGCCCAGGACCGCGAAATCCTCGTGGACCTGCGCACGGGCGCCATCACCCCGCGGATCGACGACTGATCCGCGCAGGAGCCGCCGATGCACATCCTGGTCGTGGAGGACGATGAACGGGTCGCCAGCCATGTGATCAAGGGCCTGCGCGGCGCCGGCTGGCTCGTGGACCACTGCGGCGACGGCCGCGAGGCCCTGTTCCGGGTGGCGGCCGAGACCTATGACGTGGTGGTGCTCGACCGGATGCTGCCGCAGGTGGACGGGCTGAAGATCCTGCAGACCATGCGCGCCACGGGGGACCAGACCCCGGTGCTGCTGCTGAGCGCCCTGGGGGACGTGGACAACAAGGTGGCGGGGCTGAAGGCCGGCGCCGACGACTACCTGGCCAAGCCCTTCGCTTTGTCCGAGCTGCTGGCCCGGGTCGAGGCCCTGACCCGGCGCAAGACGCCGGTGCAGGAGACCCCCGAGCTCCGCCTCGCCGACCTGGAAATGAACCTGCTGACCCGGCAGGTGAAACGCCAGGGCCAGGCCATCGACCTGACCACGCGGGAATTCCTGCTGCTGGAATATCTGCTGAAGAACGCCGGACGGGTGGTCAGCCGCAGCATGCTGCTGGAGGCGGTCTGGGACTACAACTTCGACCCGCAGACCAACATCATCGACCAGCACGTCAGCCGCCTGCGTCAGAAGATCGACCGGGACTTCGCCCCGCCACTGCTGCAGACGGTGCGCGGCATGGGCTATGCGCTGCGCACATGAGCTGGGCGAAGCCTTGGCGCAGCCTGACGCTGCGGCTGACCCTGCTCTACATGGCGCTGTTCTGCGGCTCGGTCGGAGTGATGCTGGCGGCGCTGTATCTCGCCGGCGTCTCCCGACCGCTGGCCGAAGTCCACAGCCGTATCCAGACCGAGAGCGCGGCCCTGGCGGCGACCTATGAACGCGCCGGGCGTGACGAGCTGATCCGGGCGCTGGAGCGGCGCGCCCGCCAACCGGGCCGCACGCCCTACCATGTGCTGATCGCTCCCGACGGGGCGGTGGTGGCGGGCAATCTGATGGATTGGCCGATCGTGCGGGGCCGCGAATGGCTGCGCTACGAGTTCGGCACCTACGCCAGCGGGGCCGAGGAGGAGCACGAGGCGGTGATCCGCGACCTGCGGCTGTCCGGCGGGTACCGGCTGCTGGTCGGCCTCGACACCGAGGACCTCGACGAACGCGAGGACCTGGTGTTCCAGGCGCTGTCCTGGGGCGCGGGGGTGACCCTGGCGCTGGGGTTCCTGGGCGGGCTGCTGATGACCTTCGCCGTCTCCCAACGCCTGGAGTCGATCACCAAGGCCGCCCGGGCGGTGATCGGCGGCGACCTGTCGGGGCGGGTGGCCCTGCGCGGCAGCGGCGACGACTTCGACCAGCTCGCGGCGACCCTGAACGAGATGCTGGAGCGGATCGAGGGCCTCGTCGCCTCGATAAGCCGGGTGTCCGACAGCATCGCCCACGAGCTGCGCACCCCGCTGAGCCGGCTGCGGGCGGAACTGGAGGACCTGGCCGTAACCGACGACCCCGGCGAGGTGCAGGTCCGCAGCGCCGCGGCGCTGGAGGAAGCGGCGCGGCTGCAGTCGATGTTCGAAGCCCTGCTGCGCCTCGCCCGCGTGCAGAGCGGCGCGGGCGGCGACATGGCGAGCGTGCGTCTGAGCGAGCTGCTGGAGGACGCAGCCGACCTCTACGGGGCGGCGACGGAGGATCGCGACCAGACCCTGACGACGGATATCGCGCCGGACCTGTCGCTGGCCGGCGACCGCGACCTCATCTTTCAGATGGTTGGCAACCTGCTCGACAACGCCGTGAAGTTCACCCCGCCCGGCGGCGCCGTCGCCCTCTCGGCCCGGCGCGACGGAACCGGGATCGTGGTCGAGGTGGCCGACGACGGTCCCGGCGTGCCCGCAGACCAGCGCGCCCGGGTGTTGGAGCGCTTCTATCGGGTCGCGCGGTCGGGACAGGCCCCGGGGTTCGGGCTGGGCCTGAGCCTGGTCGCCGCCGCCGCCGAACGCCACGGCGCCGAGCTGCGGCTGGACGACGCCGCCCCGGGCCTGCGGGTGACGATCCACTTCCCGACCTGAAACCGCGGCGACGCCTCTGGCGCACCCCGAGAACCGCTGCCAAGGTGGTTTGCATACAAGGCGACGCGGCCGCGAGCCCGTCTCCAGACAAGCGGGAGGGATAGATGGCTTCGAAGAGCCCGTTGCGCCTTGGCGTCCTCGTCGTCGTCATCTTCCTTTGCACCCTGGTCAGCTACATCGACCGGGTGAACATCTCGGTGACCGCGCCGCAGATGATCGAGGAGTACGGCTGGGACACCCGGAGTCTCGGGCTGGTGTTCTCAAGCTTCTTCTGGGGCTACCTGCTGCTGCAGATCCCCAGCGGCTGGCTGGCCGACAGATACGGCGGGCGGCGGATCATGTTCGGCTCCACCCTGCTCTGGGCCGTCTTCACCTTCCTGACCACCCTGCCCGCCAGCATCGCCGGGATCAGCGCCGTGCGCGCCGCCCTGGGCGCGGCCGAGGCGCCGAACATGCCGGCCCTGACCTCGCTGATCGGCCGCCACCTGCCGCGGCGGTTCCTCAGCCGCATCCTCGGCTTCAACTTCTCGGCCATCGCCCTGGGGCCGCTGGTGGCGACGCCTGCGGCGGTGTTCTTCATGGTCAACTGGGGCTGGCGCTCGGTGTTCTACGCCTCGGCCGCCGTAACCCTGGCGCTGGCCCTGCTGTGGTGGTGGGCGACGAAATGGGCGGGGGTGGTCGACACGCCCGCGTCCGAGGCCGCGGCGGCGGAAATCCCCGCCGCGCCGGACGCAGCCCCCCTGGTCGACAGGCCGTTCCGCAGCCTGGAGGTCTGGGGCTTCTCGGTCGCCTGGTACAGCAACGCCTACATCTTCTACTTCTTCATCTTCTGGCTGCCGATCTACCTGACCCAGGGCAAGGGCTTCTCGCTGGAGGAGATGGCCGGCCTGGCGGTGATCCCCTGGATGGTGCTGTTCGTGATGATGAACGTCGCCGGCTATTTCGTGGACATGCTGAAGCGCCGTTCGCGCCACTCGCTGTTCTGGCGGCGGATGATCTACGCCGGGGCCTTCGTCTGGTGCGCGGCCTTCCTGCTGCCGCTGCAGCAGGCCCAGTCGGGGGCGGCGGCGGTGACGCTGATCTCCCTGGCGTTCGCCGGGCTCGCCTGGAACTGGCCGATCGCCTATTCCCTGCCCATCGAATATTCCGCCCCCAAGGCCGGGATCATCACCGGATTCCTGAATTCCTGGGCCCAGGTGGCGGGCATCCTGGCGCCGATCATCACCGGCTACGTCGTCGCCGACGGGGACTGGAACAAGGCCTTCCTGGTGGCCACCGTCTTCGCCGTGCTGGGCGCGCTCTTGGTCGGGTTGACCAGCCGCTATTCGACCGGGGCCGCGACCCCGCAAGTTGCTTGAGGAGATATCGTCGATGAAATTGCTCGAAGGGGATACGGCGCTGGTCACCGGCGGCGCGTCGGGGATCGGCCGCGGGATCGCCAAGGCCTTCGCCGCCGAGGGCGTGCGGGTGGTAGTCAGCGATGTGTCCGTCGAGGCCGGCGAGCAGGTGGCCCGCGAGATCGGCGGCATGTTCATCCACTCCGACCTCAGCCAGCCCGGCGCGGACCGGGCGCTCTACGAGGCGGCGCTGGCGGAACTCGGCCAGATCTCGATCTTCGTGCACAGCGCCTCGCCCAAGCGGCACGAGAGCGACACCGTGTTCACGGTCAGCGACGAGACCTGGGACGCGATGTACGCCGTGGGGGTGAAGGCCGGCTTCCACCTCGGCCGCGACATCGGCGCCCACATGAAGGAGCGGGGCATCAAGGGGAAGATGATCTTCCTGACCTCGCTGCACGCCGAGAACTCGCGCAACCTGCCGCACTACAGCACCACCAAGGCCGGGATGGCGATGGTGATGAAGGAGCTGGCCCGCGAGCTGGGCTCGTCCGGCATCCGGGTCAACGCCCTGGCCCCCGGCGCCGTGCCGTTCGGCGGCTTCGTCGCCGACGTCTCGGCCTGGGAGCCGAAGATTCCGATGGGCCGCATGGGCACGCCGGAGGAGCTGGCCGGCATGGCGGTGGCGCTCGTCTGCGACCGCTTCTCAGGCTACGTGACCGGCACGACCGTCGTCGTCGATGGCGGGCTGGCGCTCTACAACTGGATCCCCTTCAACAGCCCGCCGAACCTCGGCTGACGCGGTGCGGACGATCCACGGCGAATGGCGCGACAGGCCGGACGCGGTGACGCTGGTCGACGCCCATCACCACCTCTGGGACCTGTCGCGGAACTACTATCCGTGGCTGAGCGACCATCCGGAGCCGTTCTTCCTCGGGCCCTACGACACCCTGAAGCGGGACTACCTGCCGCTGGACTACCGGCGCGACGCGGCCGGCCACAACGTGGTCGGCACGGTGCATGTCGAGGCCGAGTGGGACCGGGCCGACCAGGTCGGCGAGACCCGCTGGCTCAGCGCCCAGGCGGAGGCGGCGGGCTTTCCCACCGCCATCGTCGCCCACGCCTGGTTCCATACCGACAACGCCGCCGAGGTGATCGCGGCGCAGGCGGCCTTTCCGCGGGTGCGCGGTATCCGCTCCAAGCCGGTGACCGCCGCCTCGCCGGACGCCATGGTCCGCGGCCAGCCGGGCTCGATGCAGGACCCCCGCTGGCTCGAAGGGTTCGCCCTGCTTGAGCGCCACGGCCTGTCGTGGGACCTGCGCGTGCCGTTCTGGCACCTGCCGGAAGCGGCCGAGGTGGCACTCGCCTTCCCGCGCACGCCGATCGTGCTGAACCACACCGGCTTTCCCTGGGACCGAAGCGAGGCGGGCCTGAGCGCCTGGCGCGCGGCCATGGAGGTGCTGGCGCGCGAGCCGAACGTGCACCTGAAGGTGTCGGAGTTCGGGCTGAAGGACCGCCCCTGGCGCTACGAAGACAACCGTCGCGTGGTGCTGGAGGCCATCGCCATCTTCGGGATCGAGCGGTGCATGTTCGCCAGCAATTTCCCGGTGGCGTCCCTGCGCGTCGGCTACGACGAACTGGTGCGGTCGATGGCGCGGATGCTGGCGCACCTGTCGGATGAGGACCGGGACCGGTTCTTCCGGCGAAACGCCACGGCCTTCTACCGGCTCTAGGTCCCGCGCGGCTTGGCGCGGGCGGTGGGCGCGGCGGCGGCCGGGTCTTCCGGCCAGACATGCTTGGGATAACGGCCGCGCATGTCGGAGCGGACGTCCTTCCAGGACCCCTTCCAGAAACCCGGCAGGTCCCTGGTGATCTGGATCGGCTTGTGGCCCGGAGACAGCAGGCTGAGCGTCAGCGGCGCGCGACCGCCAGCGACGGCGGGATGCACGCCCAGGCCGAACACCTCCTGCACCCGGACGTCGACGCGTGGGCCGGCGTCGGCGGCGTAGTCGATGGCGAAGCTGTTGCCGGTAGGCGCGGTCCAGCGCGGCGGGGCTTCGGCCTCAAGGCGACGCTGCAGGTCCCAGGGGACCAGGGTCCGCAGCGCGCCGTCGAGCACGTCCGGCCGGATCGCGGCCAGCGAGCGGACACCGGGCAGCAGCGGGGTCAGCCAGTCGTCGAGGCCGGCGGTGAGCGCGGCGTCGGAAAGGTCGGGCCAGGCGGGATCGAAGGCGCGCAGGAAGGCGACCCGCTCGCGCAGCGACCGGGCGGCGGCGCCCCAGGGCAGGACGCCGACGCCCTCGGCGCGGACCCGGTCGGCGAGCGCGCGGGCGATCAGGGCCGGATCGGGATTGTCGTCCATCTGTTCGCGCACGACGAGGCGACCGAGGCGGGTGAGCCGCTTGGCGCGCAGCCGGCCGCCGCCGCCTTCCTCCAGTCGGTCCTCGGTCTCCAGCTGTGCGGCGAACGCCGACAGCATCTCCGCCTCCGCCAGCGGGGCGGCCAGCAGGATGCGGTCG
>JAEYTM010000281.1 GCA_023434015.1 Pseudomonadota bacterium
TGGAAGGGGCGGGGGCCCGCCGTGTCGGGCTGCCCCTAATTCTCCCCGGGCCGGGGCCGCCCGCCGATCCAGATCAGCACGCCCCAGCCGAGGAGGCAGTAGCCGGCGCCCAGCGCCCAGCCACCCAGCACGTCGGTCGGCCAGTGGACCCCGAGATAGACCCGGCTGATCCCGATCGACAGCACGAGCAGAACCGCCAGGGCATAGGCCATGCCCTTGGTGGCCCGGCGTGTCTCCAGGCTGGCGATCAGCATGGCCAGGGTGAGGTAGGTGGCGGCCGAAAGCATCGAGTGGCCGCTCGGGAAGCTGCCCGAATAGACGTAGCTGCCGTGCGCCACCAGGTCCGGGCGCGGACGGTCGTAGAAGGCCTTGGTCAGTTCGCTGGACGCCTGGGCGAGCAGAACCGTGCCGACCAGCACCGCCGCGTGGCGCCATCGCCCGTGAAAGAGGAAGGCCAGCGCCCCGACCACCGTGACGATGGTCAGGACCGTGAAGCCGCCGAGCGCGGTCACGTCGCGCATCGCCTCCTCGAAGGTTCGCGGGCCGAGGGGATCGTTCAGGTCGGCGCTGTTGCGCAAGCCGAGCAGCATCGAACGGTCCAGGTCGTGAGTGTCCCCCTCCGCCACCTCGCCGGCGAGGCTGAGGAACAGCCAGACCACGCCCGCCAGCGCGATCCACAGGACGAGCACCCGGGTTTCGATGCGGCGGAAGAAGTTCAGGACGGGTCTCCCAGGGTCGGTCGGCGGTGGGAGCTTAGCAAAGCCGCCCGCGCGCGCACACGGCGGACGATCAGCTCGCGGCGGCCGTCTGGGCCACCGCGGCGCCGCTGAGGGTCCGTTCCACCGCCGCCTGGGCGGCGTCCCGGCTGGGGCCGGCTCCGAGCGCCACCGTCACCCCCTCGGTGTCGAACACGCTCCAGCGCCAGCCGTCCTCGACCTGGCTGAGCGAATAGGCGAACGACCGCGGCTCCGACATGTTCAACTCCCGTCCTCGCGGGTCAGAACTCTCCGCAGCCGGAGCGGTTTCGCAATGCAACTTCACGATTTCGCAATTGCGAGATGATTCTTGCCAAATGACGCTCAGTCGACGTCGATCATCTCGCGGCTCGCCTCCCGCACCGACCGGCACCCGGTCAGAACCATGGCCACCGCCAGCTCCGCCTTGAGGGTCTGCAGCATGCGCGCGACGCCCGCCTCGCCGCCCGCGGCGACCGCATAGGCCCAGGGGCGGCCGAGGAAACAGGCCTTGGCGCCCAGCGAAAGGGCCTTCAGCACGTCGAGGCCGGAGCGGACGCCGCCGTCCATATAGAGCTCCAGATCGCCGCCCACGGCGTCGGCGATGCGCGGCAGGGCGCTGATCGAGGAGCGCACGCTGTCCAGCTGCCGGCCCCCGTGGTTCGACACCACCAGGCCCTGGGCGCCCGCCCTGACGGCGTCCCGGGCGTCCTCCGGATCGAGCACGCCCTTGACCACGATTGGCCGGTCCCAGGTCTCGCGCACCCAGTCGAGGTCCTTCCAGGTCACCGAACGGTCGAAGTTGGCGGCCAGCCAGCCCAGGTAGTCATTGACCTTCTGGCCCTTGAGGGCCCCGGCGACATTGCCCAGGCTGTGCGGCCGGCCGTTGGCCCAGACCTCCCACATCCAGGCCGGGCGGGTGATCCCGTCCCAGGCGAACTGCAGGGCCTTCTCGACGCCCTTGGTGCCGGTGAAACCCGATTTCACGTCGCGATAGCGCGACCCGGGGATCGGCAGGTCGACCGTGAACACCAGCACCGGGCAATCGGCGTCCTTGGCGCGGGCGATCAGCTCGCGCATGTAGCCGCGGTCCTTGAGCATATAGAGCTGGAACCAGGGCGGGGCGCCGGTGGCGGCCACCTCCTCGATCGAACAGACCCCCACCGTGGACAGACAGAACGGCACGCCGGAAGCCCTGGCCGCGCGGGTGGCGGCGACTTCGCCCCGGCGGCCGAACATGCCGCCCATGCCCACCGGCGCGAGGCCGACGGGCATGGCCAGCGTCTGCCCGAGCGTCTCCACCGTCATGTCCAGTTCGGTCATGTCGCGCATGACCCGCTGGCGCAGCGACAGCGCCTCCATGTCCTCGACGTTCCGGGCAAGGGTGGTCTGGGCGTAGGAGCCGCCGTCGATGTACTCGAAGAAGATGTTGGGCAGCTTGCGACGCGCGAGCTCCCGATAATCCGCTACTGACGCTGCGCGCATGACTCCCCCCGAGTGGGCGCGCACGTTGCCTTGGGACGCCGTCTCAAGGCAAGGCCCTCTCCCTACCCGCGCTGGACCCGATAGCGTGCGTGGCAGGCCTTGCAGGCGGCGTCGGTTTCGCGCGCCTCGGCCCGGGTGGCGGCCAGGTCGCCCTCGGTCGCCGCCTGCCGAAGCTTCGCCGCCGACGCCCCGGCGGCCGCCGTCGCCGCGCTGAAGCCGGCCGCGTCGCTCCAGATCTCGGCTTTCGACTCGCTGTGCGCCCAGGCTTCCTGGCCGGCGCCTTTCGGGAACCACGTGGGCATCTGGTCCGAGAGGGTATGGACCACCTCGGCGTGGCGCGCGATCGCGGCGCGGTCGGGCCTCGCCTTGCGAAGCTCGCTGTTGATCGCCTCGAACGCCTCGCCCAGCCGCTGGAAATTATCGTGACGGGCCAGGGCGACGCGCCCGGCGGGGGTCGCCGGCTTCTCGCCGGGCGGGTCGTGGGCCAGGGCGGCGCCGCAGACCGCCGCTGCGCCGAGGCACAGCGAAACGGCCAGAGCTCCGCTCCCTCTCAACCCGGCACGCATGGGCGTCATCTCCCTGTCCGGCGCCGACATTGCCGGGGCGAAGCTCGCGCCGTCAACGGCCGCTCAGCGGGCCGCGGTCCTGACCGGCGCGCCCTGACGGCCCGCCTCGGCGATCAGCGCCCCGCAGTTGGCGTCCTTCGCCAGGCCGGGATCGATGAACGGCAGGATGGCGGCGAGCGGGCTCACCAGGCTGCCCAGCGCCACCGCGATGCCGCCCTGGGCGATGGCCTTGCCAGGCTCCACGCCCAGCTTGGGCCGGGTGATCGGCCCGTCGACCGTGATCGGCGCCATCAGCCGCACCAGCCGCAGCTCCTTCGGATGCCCCTGCAGGCGGAACGACATCCGCTCGGCCCCCATGTCTATCCGACCCGAACCCGTGCCCAGCACAGGGCCGGTGTCGAAGACGATCCGCTCGGCGTTCATCACCCCGTCGGTGGACTTGAAGTGGGCGACCGCGCAGCGGATCGGTGTCATGTCCTGGTTCTTGGACAGCAGCAGCCCCAGGCCGCGCGTGACATTGATCCCCATCAGCTCGGCGAAGGCCTCGCGGATTTCGCCGCCGGGCACCACCAGCATGACCTCCCCGTCGGCGCTGGCGAAGGCCTTGTGCACGGAATCGCCCGTGCCGGTCAGACGCGCCCGGCCGGTCTGGCCGCCGGCCAGCGGCAGGCCGCCGCTGGCCTGGGCGGGGATGAGTTGTTCAAGGCGGGCGTTGGACAGCCGCAGGTCGAGATCGGTCACCGGCGTGGCCTTGCGCGCGTCGAGCTGCACCTTGCCGGCGATCTTGCCCTGCGGCAGGTCCAGCTCCAGCGGGTCGGCGCGCAGCAGGCCGGCGTCGAGCCGCACCCGGACCGAACCTGCCCGCAGGTGGATCGGCGTGTCGCGGATGGAAACCGCCCGGTAGGTCACGTCGGCGTCCAGGCCGCGGATCTTCTCGACGTTCAGGGTGGTGTCCGGCAACAGCCGCTGCTGGGCGTTGAGCTGTTGGGCCACGACCTTCTGGCCCGCCGAGGCGGTCTCGCCCGGCGCCGTCGAAGGCGCGCCGCCGAACAGGGCGCCGAGGTCGTCGAAGTCCAGGCTGCGGGAGTGGAGATTGGCCTTCAGCAGCGGCCGCTCCAGGCCCGTCTGCACCGAGAGGTCGCCGTTCAGGTCGCTATCGCCAACCCGTCCGCCCAGGTCGTCGATGCGGAACAGCTTGCCGTTCCGCGAGAGCCGTCCGCGCAGATTGTAGGGCGGGGTGTTCGGCAGGGCGATCCCGGTGAGGCCGTAGAGGTCGCCCAGGTCCGGCCCGCGGGCGGTGGCGTTCATGTAGATCTCGCCGAGGTCGAACGGCTTGGGCACCGCCCCGCGGGCGGTGATCACCGTGTCGCCGGCGCGGATGTCGGCGTCGAAGGGGTAAGGCTTGTCACGCTCGATGTTGAGCAGCGGCCCGCCGGCCACCTCCAGCAGGAACGGCTCGCGGTTCAGCGAGCCCTTGCCGGTCAGCTGGAAGCCGCGGTTCTGCGCGCCGAGCTGTTCACGCGCATTGATCTCGCCGGAGAAGGTCAGGCCGCGCTTCACGTCGTTGTAGCGCAGCTGGCCGTCCTCGATGATGAACCGGCGGATCGGCGGCAGCCGCATGGGCTCATCGCGGTCGCGGCCGTCGGAGAAGTCCCAGTTCCTGCGGCCCTGGGCGTCGGCGTAGAGCCGCACATCCGGTCGGTCGAAGCGCAGCAGTTGCAGATC
>JAEYTM010000301.1 GCA_023434015.1 Pseudomonadota bacterium
GGTCGAGGCGGCCAAGACGGACGCGCCCGCGGCTGAGGAACGCGCCGCACCGGAACCGCGCCGCGAACGCCGGTCCGAGCGGGAAATTCCGCAACGCGAGCTGGTGAAGCGCGAACAGCCGCCCCGAGAAGCGCGCGACCGCGATCGCGGCCGTGGCGGCGACCGCAACCGTCGCGGTCAGGACGGCGACCGGGATAGCGACCGTGACGGCGTGGTCGGCTTCGGCGCCGACGTACCGGCCTTCCTGATGCGCGCGCCGCCGCCCCGTCCCGCCGACGACTGACCACCGCGCCCGCCTTAACCCGCCGTTTGGGTGTCGGCGCCTAGGGTTCCCCCGGGAAGGTCGGGCCGCGCAGCGCGGTCGGGTCGGAGGGAGCAGGTCATGAGCGCGGACATCGAAACCTCGCTTCGCGGGCCGAAGGCTTACGGCCTTGCGCGCAAGGCGCTCGAGGCGATGGAGGCCCACGAGGTCTGGCCGACTGCGCTCAACTTCGAGCTCTGGCTGCATTACGTCGCGGCCAAGGACAGCCCGCTCGGCGGCGAGATCGCCGGCATGATTGCGGCCGGCGAGGTGTTCACGGACGCGGTCGGCGAGGCCCTGGCCGCCCAGCACCTGCCCAAGGCCCGGCTCAATGAGGAGATCCTCGACGCCGGCGACGCTCTCTCCAAGGAACTGGACTCGGTGTCCCGAGCCATCGAATCCGCCCGCGAGTCGAGTGAGGCCTATGGCGAGCAGCTGGCCTGCGCCTCCCAGTCACTCGACGCCGAGGACACCGGGGCGATCAAGGTGATGGTCGACGGCCTGACCACCGCCACCCAGCGCGTGCAGCGGGAGAATAAGTCCCTGGAAACCCGCCTGGCCGACACCACGGCGGAAGTCGGCCGGCTGAAGGAACACCTCGAGGCCGTCCGGCGCGACGCCATGACCGACGGCCTGACCAACCTGGCCAACCGCAGGGCCTTCGATGAGGCCCTGGAACGCGCCTGCGAGCAGGCGGAGACGCGCGGCGACGGCTTGACCGTCGCCGTCCTCGACATCGACCATTTCAAGACCTTCAACGACACCTGGGGCCATCAGACTGGCGATCAGGTGATCCGCTATGTCGCCAGCGTCATCGGCCGGGCCGGCGCCTCGCCGCGCTTCGCCGCCCGCTACGGCGGCGAAGAGTTCGCCATCATCTTCCCCGGCGAGGACGCCCGTACGGCGCTGGCCGTGCTGGAGGATATCCGGGAGGAGGTTTCCTCGCGTGTGCTCAAGCGGCGCTCGACGAACGAGGACCTCGGCGCGATCACCGTCTCCGCGGGCCTCGCCCAGCGTCGGGAGGGCGAAGGGCCCCTCAGCCTGGTCGAACGCGCCGACGGCGCCCTCTACGCGTCGAAGCGCGGCGGCCGCAACCGCACCTCCGCCGCCGATCCCCTGCCCGCCGCAGCCGCCGCGGCCTGACCGCCCGAGGTTTCCGCCCGGCCGGCCCGGCGTTACGCTCCGCAGGATCGGACGCTGCCGTCCGAGGGAGGACGCCATGGACGGCGAAGCCGCGCGGAAGGTCGAAACGACGATCGAGGACGGCGTAGGGGTGATAACCCTCTCCGATCCCGCCACGCTGAACGCCGCCGGTCTCGACCTGATGGCGGCGCTGAGCGCCGCCTTCGAAGGTATGACCGCCGACCCTGAGGTGCGCGCCATCGTCCTGACCGGCGAGGGTCGCGGCTTCTGCTCCGGCGCCAACCTGTCCGGCGGCGCGGGCGAGCGCGGCTCGGCGGACGGGCCCAACCAGGCGCTGCTGAACATCTACAATCCGTTCCTGGAGCTGATGCGTCGCTCGCCCAAGCCGACGGTGGCCGCGGTGAACGGCGCGGCGGCCGGCATCGGGGTGTCGCTCGCCCTCGTCTGCGACCTGATCGTGGCCGCACAGAGCGCCTATTTCCTGCAGGCGTTCCGGCGCGTCGGCCTGGTTCCCGACGGCGGGGCGACCTACCTGCTGCCGCGCCTGGTCGGAAAGGCGCGGGCCATGGAGCTGATGCTGCTCGGCGAGAAGCTGCCGGCCGCAATGGCGCTGGAATGGGGCCTGATCAACCGCTGCGTCCCGGATGCCGAGGTGATGCCGACGGCGCTCCAGATCGCCCGCGCGCTCGCCAACGGCCCGAAGTCGCTGGGTTACACCCGGAACCTGGTCTGGGACGCGCTGGATGCTGGTTGGGCCGACCAACTCGAGTCCGAAGCGCACTGGCAGGGCGAGGCCGGCCGCACGGAGGATGCCCGCGAAGGCGTCTTCGCCTTCCTGCAGAAGCGCCCGGCGCGGTTCAGCGGGGCCTAGGCGTGCCGCGGCGAAGCCGCTCAAGCTCCGCCTCGACGGCCCGCTCGCGCAGGTCGCCCGCGTCGTAATAGACGGCGATTCCGTGAGCCAGCAGGCCCAGGCCCCAGCCGATCACTGGCCAGATGACCCAGTAATAGCCCGGCGACGTCAGCAGGTTGATCACCAGCAGGCCGGCGTTGACCACCACATAGGACAGCAGGTTGGCGCGGAACGACATCTTGGCGTCAGCGCGGCGTTCGGCCCGGCGGCGAAGCTCAAGCTCGCGATCGTCGGTCATATGGCCCTCCCCGAAGGTATCGACCGGGAAGGATAACACGGATATCCGTCAAATCGACAGTCAGCCGGCGCTGGCAGGCTGGATGGTGACGCTCTCGCCGCAGCCGCAGGCGTCCGTCTCGTTCGGGTTGCGGAACACGAACTTGGCCGAAAGGGTGCTCACCTCGTAGTCGATCTCGGTGCCGACCAGGAACAGCACCGCCTTCGGGTCGACCAGGATGGTCACGCCCTTGTCCTCGACCACCTCGTCCAGAGGATTGGCCGTCTCGGCGTACTCCAGAACATATTCCTGACCCGCGCAGCCGCCGTTCTTCACACCGACCCGCAGGCCTGCATAGGGCTTGTCGGCCCCATCTCTCCTGGGCTGGGCCATGATCTCGCGCACGCGCTCCGCCGCGCGGTCGCTGAGGGTCACGACCTTCGGACGGGGGCGGCGCGGACGCTGCGGGGTGAGGGACAGGTCGGCCATCAGAACATGTTCAGCTGCAGCTTGGCCTCGTCGGACATCCGCGAGGGGTCCCAGGGCGGCTCGAAAACCAGCTCGACCTTGCAGGATCGGATCTCCGGAATCTCCTTCACCGCATCCTCCACCCAGCCGGGCATCTCGCCGGCCACCGGGCAGCCCGGCGCGGTCAGGGTCATGTCGATGACCACGTCCTTGTCGTCGGAGACGTCGACCTTGTAGATGAGGCCGAGCTCGTAGATATCGACCGGGATTTCCGGGTCGTAGACCGACTTCAGCTTCTCGATCAGCTGATCGGTCAGGGCGTCGAGCTCCGCCTGGGTCAGCGGGGTGGTCGACTTCGGTTCGATCGTTGCGGCGTCGTCCATGGGGCTCATTTACGCGAAGAAGGCCTGGGTCCGGGTCAGGGCATCGACGAAGGCGTCGGCCTCTTCCTCGGTATTATATAGGGCGAAGGAGGCGCGAGCGCTCGACGTCACGCCGAAACGTTTCATCAGCGGCTCGGCGCAGTGGGTCCCGGCGCGCACGGCCACGCCGTAGCGGTCGAGGATCTGGGCCACGTCGTGGGCGTGGGCGCCATCGACCGTGAACGACAGTATGGCCCCCTTCCCCGGCGCCTCGCCCAGCACCCGTAGCCAGTTGGCGCCCGAGAGGCCCTCGCGCACCCGCGCGTAGAGGGCGTGCTCGTGTTCGGCCACGGCCAGGCGGTCGAGGCCGGAGAGGAAGTCGATGGCCGCTCCGAAGCCGATGGCCTCAAGGATCGGCGGGGTGCCGGCCTCGAAACGGTGGGGCGGGTCCGCATAGGTGATCTCGTCCAGGCTGACCTGGCCGATCATCTCGCCGCCACCCTGATAGGGCGGCAGCGCCGCCAGACGCTCGGCCTTGCCGTAGAGCGCGCCAATGCCGGTCGGGCCGTAGAGCTTGTGGCCGGAGAAGACGTAGAAATCGACGTCCAGCGCCTTCACGTCCACGGGCTCGTGGACCACCCCCTGACAGCCGTCGACCAGCACTATCGCGCCGGCCTCGTGGGCCAGGCGGACGATCTCCTTCACCGGGTTGATGGTGCCGAGCACATTGGACATGTGGGAGACGGCCACGACCCGGGTCCGGGGCCCCAGCAGGCTCGCGAGGTGCTCCAGATCCAGCACGCCCTCGTCGGTGACACGCGCCCACTTCAGCACCGCGCCATTGCGTTCGCGCAGGAAGTGCCACGGGACGATGTTGGCGTGGTGCTCCATCTCGGTGAGCACGATCTCGTCGCCCGCCTGCAGGGTCGCGCCCAGGCCCGCCGCCACGAGGTTCACCGCCTCGGTGCCCCCCTTGGTGAAAACGATCTCATTCACCTGCGCGCCGACGAAGGCGGCGACCTTGCGGCGCGCGGCCTCATAGGCGTCGGTGGTCTCGTTGGCCAGGGTGTGCAGCCCCCGGTGCACGTTGGAATAGGAATGCGCCATGGCGTGGGTCATGGCGTCGATCACCGCCTTCGGCTTCTGGGCCGAAGCGGCGCTGTCGAGATAGACGAGCGGCTTGCCGTGAACCTGGCGCTCCAGGATTGGGAACTGGTCACGGACGGCGTCGGCGTCGAAGGCCATGCTCAGCCCTCCAGCCTTTCCGCCGCCCAGGTGCGGATAGCCTCGCGAGCCGCCTCATGCCCGATGCGGTCGATCACTTCGCCGATGAAGGCGGCCGTCAGCATGGCGCGACCCGCCGGCTCCGGAATGCCGCGCTGGGCGGCATAGAACAGCGCCTCGTCGTCGAGCGCGCCGACCGTGGCCCCGTGGGCGCAGGAGACGTCGTCCGCATAGATCTCCAGCTCCGGCTTGGCGTCGACCTCGGCGCGGTCGGACAGGATCAGCGCGTGGTGCCCCATCCGCGCGTCGGTCCGATCGGCGCCCTTGGCCACCACGATCCGGCCCTGGAACACGGCCCGGGACTGATCACCGGCCACCCCCTTGGTGAGCTGGTCGGTGGTTCCGTCGAGACCCTGGTGATCGACCACGGTGGTCAGGTCCGCATGACGCTTGCCGGACAGGATGTAGGCCCCGTCGAGGCGGGCGCTGGCGTGGCCTCCCGGGTGGCGAAGGCGGGTTTCCACCCGCTGGCGCCGCGCGCCGCCGGTCACCACCGTCTGGCCAAAGCTGGCGCCGCGCGCCAGGTCCACGGAGGCGTCGCTGACCGAAACGGCCTCCGCGTCGTCGTCGACAAGGATGATGCGCTCCAGGCTGGCGCCTTCCTGCACGGTGAAGTCGAGCCGGACCGCCGTCAGATAATCCTCTGCGAGCCCTTCGTAGCTTTCCAGCACGGTCAGGTGAGCGCCCGTCGGCACGAGGATGCTGGCTTCGGCCGCGTGCGAGCCGGCCGGGGTCGCCGAGACGAAACGCAGGGCCAGGACGGCCTTCCCGCCGGCTGCCGTATAGGAAGCCGCGGCCCGGGCACGCCCGTTGACGAAAGCCAGCTCCGCGTCGGCCGTGATCCCGAACGGTGACGGCGGCAGGTCGATGTCCACCGCCGGCGAGGACGGCGGCAGCACGCGGATGAGGCCGCGCAGATCGGTCCAGCGCCAGTCCTCATCCCGCTTGCCGGGCAGGAGGTCGACGTCGCCGCTGTGGATGGCGGATGCGAGGGTCAAGCTGCCCTCGCGTACTTGTCGTAGCCGTCGCGCTCCAGCTCGTGAGCCAGTTCCGGCCCGCCCGAGGCGGCGATCCGTCCGTCTGCGAGGACATGGACCCGGTCCGGTCTGATGTAGTCGAGCAGCCTTTGGTAATGGGTGATCACCAGCATGCCGCGGTCGGGCGCGCGCAGGGCGTTCACCCCGTCGGAGACAATACGGAGGGCGTCGATATCAAGGCCTGAATCGGTCTCGTCCAGGATCAGAAACTTCGGCGAAAGCATCGCCATTTGAAGGATTTCCATCCGCTTCTTCTCACCGCCGGAGAAGCCGACGTTGAGCGCGCGCTTGAGCATGTCGAAGTCGATCTTGAGCGACGCCGCGGTCGTGCGGGCGAGCTTGAGGAACTCGGGCGCGGAGATCTCGGCTTCGCCGCGGGCCTTGCGCTGGGCGTTCAGGGCGGTGCGGATGAACGTCAGCGCCGGCACGCCGGGAATCTCCAGCGGATACTGGAACGACAGGAAGAGGCCGCGGGCGGCGCGCTCGTCGGGGGCCAGGCTCAAAAGGTCCTCGCCGTTCAGCGTGGCCGTGCCCGCGGTGACCTCGTAGCCCTGCCGGCCGGTGAGGACATAGGACAGGGTCGATTTGCCCGCCCCGTTCGGCCCCATGATGGCGTGCACTTCGCCGGCGGGGACTTCCAGGCTCAGGCCCTTGAGAATCTCGTTGTCCGCGACGGCGGCGTGCAGGTTTTCGATCTTCAGCATGTCTAACGGGTCTCGTCGGCGAGGAACTGGGCCATGACACGAAGCGCGTCCTCGACGCTTTCGACGGTCTCTTGCTTGCGTGGGGCGCCGCCCGGCGGGCCCCGCTTGTCGACCGAGGTGACCAGGGCGGTCCCTCCGTCGAAATAGGCGGCGATGCGGAAGGCGGCGTTGTCGAGCGACACCGTGTAGCGGCGCCGGTCGACGGTCAGGGCGTGGGCGGCCAGGAAAGCCTCGTCCGCCGCCAGTGCATCGCACAGCGTCACGGCGCCGGCCAGGTCCTGTTCCTGCTGCCGGCGCTGGGCCTCTTCGCGGGCCCGGCGCTCCATCTCGCGGCGCGCAAGCTCGACCTCGAAGGCGTCCTTCAGCGTCAGGGCGGGCCCGTCCGCGGCCTTGGTACGGGAGGTCATCCGACGCTGCCCTCCAGCGAGATCGCCACCAGCTTCTGGGCTTCCACGGCGAACTCCATGGGCAGCTCCTGCAGCACGTCCTTGACGAAACCGTTGACCAGCAACTGGACGGCCTCTTCCTGAGAGAGCCCCCGCTGCATGGCGTAAAACAGCTGGTCGTCAGACAGGCGGGTGGTGGTCGCCTCGTGCTCAAACACCGCATGGCCGTTGCGGGCCTCGATGTAGGGGACGGTGTGGGCTGCGCACTGCTTGCCGATCAGCAGGCTGTCGCACTGGGTGAAATTGCGCGCGCCCTTGGCCTTCGGATGGGCCGAGACCAGCCCGCGGTAGGTGTTGGAGCTCTTCCCGGCGCTGATGCCCTTGGCGATGATCCGCGAGCGGGTGTTGGCCCCCAGGTGGATCATCTTTGTGCCGGTGTCGGCCTGCTGGCGGCCGTTGGTGATGGCGATCGAATAGAACTCGCCGGAACTCCCCTCCCCGCGCAGCACGCAGGACGGATATTTCCAGGTGATCGCCGAGCCGGTCTCGACCTGGGTCCAGGAGACCTTCGAGCGGTCGCCGCGGCAGTCGGCCCTCTTGGTGACGAAGTTGTAGATGCCGCCCTTGCCGGTCTCGGCGTCGCCCGGATACCAGTTCTGGACCGTGGAATATTTGATCTCGGCGTCGTCCAGCAGCACCAGCTCGACCACCGCGGCATGCAGCTGGTTCTCGTCCCGCATGGGCGCGGTGCAGCCCTCCAGGTAGGAGACGTAGGCGCCCTTGTCGGCGATGATCAGGGTGCGCTCGAACTGGCCGGAGTTCTCCGCATTGATGCGGAAATAGGTCGACAGCTCCATCGGGCAGCGCACGCCCGGCGGCACATAGACGAAGCTGCCGTCGGAAAAGACGGCCGCGTTCAGGCAGGCGAAATAGCTGTCGGACGTCGGCACCACCGTGCCGAGGTAGCGGCGCACCAGTTCGGGATGCTCGCGGATCGCCTCGCTCATCGAGCAGAAGATGACGCCGACCGCCGCCAGTTCCTTCTTGAAGGTGGTCACCACCGAGACGCTGTCGAAGACGGCGTCCACGGCGTAGCGCGGCGCACCTTCGACGCCGGCCAGAACCTCCTGCTCACGCAGCGGAATGCCCAGCTTCTTGTAGGTTTCGAGGATGTCCGGATCGACCTCGTCGAGACTCTTGGGGCCGACCTTCTGCTTCGGCGCGGCATAGTAGTGGGCGTCCTGGTAGTCGATGGGCGGGAAGTCGACCTTCGCCCAGCCCGGCTCCTCCATCGCCAGCCAGCGGCGGAAGGCGTCCAGCCGCCATTCCAGCATCCATTCCGGCTCGTCCTTCTTGGCCGAAATGAACCGGACGATGTCCTCGTTCAGCCCCCTGGGCGCGAAGTCCTGCTCGATGTCGGTGACGAAGCCGTGCTTGTACTTCTCGAGGCTCGAGACGTGTTCGACGGTCTCTTGGACGGCGGCCATTAAGCTACTCCTGCCGCGACAGGCGCGCGCCGGCGCGCCGAATGCCGCTCATGCGCCTCGAACCAGGCTTCGACGAACCTGTTCCAGTCGCTTTCCTGTGTGTTCCAGCCGCCGCTGACGCGGATCGCGCAGCCGGCGAGATCGCCCTGGCCCATGGCGGCCAGGACGTGACTTTCCTTCACCTTGCCCGACGAACAGGCCGAGCCCGCGCTGACCATCACGCCCGCCAGGTCGAGGGCCATCACCTGACGATCGGAGGCGAAGCCGTCCGTTGCGAGGCAGAGCGTGTTGGGCAGACGGTTCGCGCCGTCGCCCATCACTACGCAACCGGCCGCCTTCAGACGCGCGGCGACCGCGTCGCGCCAGCGGGCCTGATCCGCGGCCGCGTCCAGACCTTCGCGCGCGATGCGGGCGGCGACGCCCAGGCCGGCGATGCCCGGGACATTCTCGGTGCCCGCCCGGCGGCCGCGTTCCTGCCCGCCGCCATGCTGGCGTCGCACAAGGGTGGCGCGGGGCCCGAACGTCAGGCCCCCTACGCCCTGGGGCGCGCCGAGCTTGTGACCGGAGAAGCTGAGCGTGTCGGCGCCCAGGGCGCGACTATCGACGGGAATCTTGCCGACGGCCGAAATGGCGTCGACGTGCAGCCAGCCGTCCGCCGCACGGACGATCTCCGACGCCTCGCGAACCGGCTGGATGACGCCGGTCTCGTTGTTGGCCAGCATCAGGGCGACGAACGGGCGACCGTCAGCGACGCTCCAGGCAGCCAGCCGCTCACGCAACCAGCCAAGGTCGGCGACGCCGTTGGCGTCGACCGGCAGATATTCGACCGGCAGGCCGCAGGCCCGGGCGGCCTCGACGATGGTGGCGTGCTCGATGGCCGACACGATCAGCCGCCGCGAGCCGGTGGCGATGGCGCTGTCGATCGCCAGACCGTTGGCTTCCGCGCCGCCGCTGGTGAAGACTACGGTCGAGGCCGGCGCGGAGATCAAGGCGGCGACCTCGTCCCGGGCCTGTTCCATCAGGGCGCGGGCGGCCCGGCCAGCGGCGTGGACCGACGACGGATTGCCGCCCGCCTCAAGGGCGCGGACGACCGCCGCGGCGGCCTCGGGCCGCACCGGAGCGGTGGCGTTGTAGTCGAGATAGACGGCGGCTGTCATGCGGCCCGCCGATTGGCGCCCAGGCGCCCCGTGACCACGTCGGCCAGACTGACGGAGGCCAGATAGTGCTCGATCTGGTGGCCGAGGTCCTCCCACAGATCGTGGGTCAGGCAGCGCTCGCCCTTCAGCATGCAACCCTTGCCCTGGGTGGCGCAGCGGGTCGCCCGCATCGGCTCGTCCACGGCATGGACGATCTCGGCGATGGTGGTCTCGTCAGCGGTCCGCGCGAGGCGATAGCCGCCGCCGGGGCCGCGGGCGCTCTTCACCAGGCCCTTGCGGCGCAGCCGGGCGAAGAGCTGCTCCAGGTAGGACAGCGATATTTCCTGGCGTGCCGCGATCTCCGCCAGCGCGACCGCCCGCTCGGGGCCGGATTCCCGGCGCGCGAGGTCGGCCATCGCCATCACAGCGTAGCGACCTTTCGTGGAGAGGCGCATGGTGTTGACCCAGTGCAGTTTTCGCGCGCATCGCGGCCGGCCTATGCTACAAGCCGCCGCCTTGCGCGCGGGGTGGAGCCCGGTCCGGCCGGATGGCCGCGACTTAGGAAGACCAAGCGCAGTAGTCAAGTATTCCGAGCGGCGACGTTACGAGGGATTGCATGCCAGAGGTGGTTCTGACCGGTGCGGCCGGACGGATTGAAGGCCGGTACACTCAGGGCAAGAGCGAGACGGCCCCCGTCGCGCTGATCCTGCACCCGCACCCGAAGGCCGGCGGCCAGATGAACAATCCGGTCACGGTGCAGCTCTTCCACCTGTTCATGAAGCGCGGCTTCTCGGTCCTGCGGTTCAACTTCCGCGGCGTCGGCCGCAGCCAGGGCGAGTTCGACTCGGGCATCGGCGAACTGGCCGATGCGGCCACCGCCCTCGACTGGCTGCAGACCACCAACCCTGCCGCCTCCCAATGCTGGGTCGCCGGCTATTCGTTCGGGGCTTGGGTGGGCATGCAGCTGCTGATGCGCCGGCCCGAGACCGACGGCTTCATCTCCGTCTCGCCGCCGACCAACGCCTACGACTTCTCGTTCCTCGCGCCCTGCCCGGCCTCCGGCCTGATCCTGCACGGCGGCGCCGACACCGTCGTGCCGCCGGTCGAGGTGGAACGGGTGGTCTCGAAACTGCGCACCCAGAAGGGCATCGTCATCGACTACGACGTGGTCGAGGGCTCGACCCACTTCTGGATGGAAAGCCTGCCGGAAGTCGAAAGCCGCGTCGGGGCCTATCTCGACAAGCGTCTGGCCGCCGAGCCGGCCTGAGCCGGTCGTG